>DRQV01000054.1 GCA_011371325.1 Thioploca sp. | reverse complement strand
TATGATCATCACGAGTAGTTTGAATTTTCAAAATGGCTTATTTTATTAAAGAAATTTTTTATAGTTTACAAGGTGAAGGTTTGCAAAGTGGAAGAGCTGCTGTATTTTGTCGGTTTGCCGGGTGTAATTTATGGTCAGGTCGAGAAGAAGATAGAATAACCGCTAAATGTAAGTTTTGTGATACTGATTTTATAGGAATTAATGGTCAAAATGGTGGTAAATTTAATGATGCTCAAGCTTTAGTCACAAAAATAACTGAATATTGGCCAAATTTTAATGCTAAACCACTGGTAATATGTACCGGTGGAGAACCATTATTACAGATGGATACAATTTTGGTGGAAACATTTCATCAAGCTGGTTTTGAAGTTGCAATAGAAACTAATGGTACTTTAGAAATTATTCCAAATATTGATTGGATTTGTGTAAGTCCTAAAGCTAATGCACCACTAATATTAACTAGTGGCGATGAATTAAAATTGATATTTCCTCAAAAAGATGCTTCACCAGAATTATTTCAACATTTTGCTTTTAAATATTTTTTTCTACAACCAATGAGTGGTCAACAATTACTTAATAATACTCAATTGGCTTTAGACTATTGTTTAAAACATCCACAATGGCGAATTAGTTTACAAATCCATAAATTACTAAATATTCAATAATAGCATTTTTTAATTAGATAAACTACTATAATATTAAGTAAAATTTAATTAAGAATTACTATATTTTATGACATTAAGAAAAAAAACTTTATGGATGGTTGGAACTACTTTAATAGGATTATTAATCTTATTACCAACTATTTCATCAACAATTTTACTACAAGGATTTGTTAAATTAGAAAAATTAGAAGTTGAAAAAAATATAATTCGACTAAACAATATTTTTGCTAGCGAAATGGAAAGATTATTTATTATCGCTGGTGACTATGCTGCTTGGGATGATACCTATGACTATATGCACACTCATGATGAAGAGTATATAACTGCTAATATGGTAGATAGCACATTTGAAAATTTTAATTTGAATTTAATTATGATATTAGATTTAAATGGTCAGGTTGTATTTGAAAAACATCGGCATGGAAAAAAATTTGATGTAAAACCATTTCAATTTTATAAACATATTGATTTAATAATTAAAGATACTCCTAAATTACGAGGATTATTATTATTACCTGATGAAATAATGTTATTAGCTACTCATCCGATTATAACTAGTGAAGAAGAAGGACCTAGTCGTGGTACATTAATTATGGGCTATTTCCTGAATGAAACTGAAATAGATCGAATTAGTAATTTAGCTCAATTATCTATAACCGTACAACGTTTTGATCAATCGATTCCCTCAGATATCAATCAGCATATCCAAGTTATAGATAAACATAATATTATTGGTTTTACTACTATTAATGATATTTATAAACAACCAGCAATTTTATTAAAGTTAACTATGCTAAGAAGTATCTTTCAACAGGGGTTGAACAGTCTACGTTATGTAAGTATCTTTGTGTTAGGTTTTGCAATAATATCTGCTGGCTTAATTTTATGGTTATTTGAACGTTTAGTACTATCACGTTTAGCTTTTTTAAGCGAAGAAATAGAAAATATAAGTATTAATAATAAACTAACTGTACAAGGCGATGATGAATTAGATCAATTAGCTATGACTATCAATAAGATGCTTACTGAATTACAAAAATCTAATGAGAAAACATTAAGTTTATTGGATGATAACCAATTTTTGGTAAGCCGTTCTATAGCTATTCAAGAAGATGAACGACGTGAGCTATCCAGAGAATTACATGATGAATTTGGTCAATGTTTGATAGCAATTCAGGCTGATGCTACTAATATTGTGGAATTGACTAAAGATAGTGATATTGAGTTTAAAAATAAAATTATCCCTAGTGCTAATGCGGTGATAGATACTTCAGGTCACATATATAGTATAGTTCATTCTTTAATGCAACAATTGCGTCCTAGTAGTTTAGATGAATTGGGTTTAACAGAAGCTTTACAAGAATTAATTACTAAGTGGCAAATGCGTCATAAGGTAAACTGTATATTAATGATAGAAGCTGATGGCCTAAATTTACTAGGTAATAATATTAACATCATGATTTACCGTATTATTCAAGAAAGTTTGACCAATATTGCTAAACATGCTCAAGCTACCAAAGTAATAATAACCTTAAATATTGTGGCCCAAAAATTAATGATTAATATTCATGACAACGGTTGTGGTATGGATATAAATAATCATAAACGTGGTTTAGGATTAATAGGTATTCGAGAACGAGTACGATCTTTAGATGGAACAATAAACTTAAATAGTGATATTGGTAAAGGCGTAAAAATTGCTTTGACTATTCCAATTGCAGACGAATTTTTAAGTAAACATCAAAAATGGAATTAATTATGAATATTATCAATATATTATTGGTTGATGATCACGAAATAGTCCGGGCTGGTTATCACCGACTGTTAGAAAACACCAAAGATATTAAAATAATTGCCGAAGCGAATAATGGAGAAAAAGCTTATAAGATTTATACTAAATTACAACCAGATGTAGTGGTTATGGATTTATCTATGCCTGGAATAGGTGGTTTAGAAGCGGCTTGTAAAATCTTGAAATATGATAATACAGCAAAAATTTTAATATTCAGTGTACACGAAAATGGAACGTTTTTAAATCGAACTTTAGAAGCTGGTGTTCTTGGTTATATCACTAAACGCAGTGCTGCTAAAGTTATGGTAGAAGCAGTGCGTAAAGTGGCACAAAATCAACAGTTTATTGGTCAAGAAATGCAACAATTTTTGGTGCAAAATAATAAAGATATGTTTGAATTGCTCTCACCACGAGAATTTGAAGTATTTTTATTGTTGGCCGAAGGAAAAAGCGTTAATAAAATTGCGGAAATTTTGGTATTAAGCTCTAAAACTATTGGACATCATTATACTAATGTAAAGAAAAAATTAAATATTAATAATATTGCCGAATTAACTAAACTAGCAATTAGCAAAGAATTTTTAAGAGTCTAATTTATTTTTCTTTTTCACTTTAGCTTTATACATATTTTCATCTGCTATTTCAATTAAAGCTTTTGGAGACAAATCATTTTTATAACAATATTCTGAAAAACCAAAACTAAAATCAATAATAATATCATGAACTTTTTGC
>DRQV01000053.1 GCA_011371325.1 Thioploca sp. | reverse complement strand
TTCTATTACTAAACTTACTAGCTATTCAAACTGGGAAATTATTATAATTGATAATGGCAGCACAGAACCAGAAACTTTACAATTATTAACTAAATATCAGGCAATTTGCAAAGTATTTAAATATGCTATTGCTTTTAACTTTTCTAAATTAGTTAATTATGGAGTTCAACAAGCTAAAGGGGAAATTATTTTACTATTAAACAATGATACTGAAATTATTGAGCCGACTAATTGGTTACAAGAGATGATTGGATTTGCTCAACATCCTGAAATTGGAGCTGTAGGCTGTAAATTATTATATCAACATGATAATACCATCCAACATGCCGGGTTAATTTGTGGGATTGGTGGAATTGCTAATCATAGTCATAAACATTTTCCCGTTGAAAGTAATGGCTATTATAATCGTTTAGCAGTAGTATCTAATTACTCTGCTATTACAGGAGCTTGCTTAATGGTGGAACGTAAATTATGGAAATCTGGTTTTGATGAAAATTTATCAATTGCCTTCAATGATGTTGATTTTTGTTTAAGATTATTAGACCAAGGTTTTCGGAATGTAGTATTACCACAAGTTACTTTATACCATCATGAATCTAAGACTCGAGGTTTAGATAATACTACTGCTAAACAGACTCGTTTGCAAATTGAAACATCTTATATGCGGCAACGTTGGGGAACAATATTAGAAAATGACCCTTTTTACAATCCTAATTTGACTAAATCATTAGAAAATTTTACTATTAATCATACTTCTATATACTATTGCGATGAATAATATTCTGAAATTTTAACAATTTTTAGTTGGTATTATGAATTATTAATGTGATATTATAATGCCCTGTATATTGGGATTATAGCAATTATTAATTTAATTCGCTATAATTCATTCAGGAAAATACCATATATCATGTAATTCTTCACTCATATATTAACCTTATCTAAAAGGAGATTTATTTAATGAGATTTATTGTAAATATTTTAGCAATTATTGGTTTAATTGCCGTTACTTGTGCTGGAATTGGATATAGCAAAATCAACGGAATATTATCCGAAGCAGGTATGAACATTGATGATGTTAAAAATTTAATGTCAGAATTAGATCCCAAAGCTATGGAAGTCTATGCAGATTTTGCCAAAAAATTTATGGTAAATAAAGACCCAGGCGATGCAATGGTATGGAAAGTTCCAGTTGATGAAGATATAAGTGTTGAGGATGTAACCGAATCATTAAAAAGTTTAGCTACCAATTATGGGCTTTTATTCGTTGGCGAATCGCCTTTTTACAAACAAGTTGAAGCTGTTACTGGTAATCCTTATCGCCATGTTAGTTTTTTATCTTTTTGTGATGTTAAAGTAGGTGTGCAGATGGCCGAACATAATAATGCCTATACCGCTTTTATGCCATGCCGTATTTCAGTTGTTGAAGATCAACAAGGTAAATTATGGTTATATTCTATGAATCTTGATTTAATGATTCATGGCGGTAAAGAATTGCCACCAAAACTAAAAGCTGGAGCTCTTAAAGTAAGAGATACTCTGCTTAAAATTATGGAAGGTGCTTCACACGGCGAATTTTAACTTATTCTATT
Source organism: Thioploca sp. (assembly GCA_011371325.1). Lineage (GTDB taxonomy): Bacteria > Pseudomonadota > Gammaproteobacteria > Beggiatoales > Beggiatoaceae > DRQV01. The sequence goes on along the minus strand of DRQV01000053.1, from coordinate 10,482 downwards.
AATTATAAAACCGTTCAGCTAGTTCGAACGGTTGACAATATGAAATCAATATATCGACAAGCCAGCTATTTACTTAGTGCTGATAAAATGGAACACCTTCCAAAATATGATGGATTTGAAGTGGCTTTTGCTGGACGTTCTAACGCTGGTAAATCTAGTGCAATTAATGCAATTACCGATCAAAAAAGTCTAGCCCGTACTAGTAAAACCCCTGGTCGTACCCAACAGATTATTTTCTTTCAGTTAAATGAAAATCGGTATTTAGTAGATTTGCCAGGATATGGGTTTGCTAAAGTATCTAAATCAGTTAAAGATAAATGGCAAAAATTTCTAGCCAATTATCTACAAACTCGTAGCAATTTACATGGTCTAGTCTTAATGATGGATGTACGTCACCCATTGACAAAATTTGATCAACAAATGTTAGAATGGTGTCGTGCTTTTAATATGCCTGGTCATATATTATTAACTAAATCCGATAAAATCAGTCGTAATAAAGGAATTGTAACCTTACAACAAGTGACAAAATATTTGTCGAATTCATCTATTGATATTAGTGTACAATTGTTTTCTGCTTTGAAAAAGACGGGTATTAAAGAAGTTCATAACAAGTTAAATGGATGGCTAGATTAATTATATCTTCACTAATGAAGTTACGCAAAAAGATATTGTTAATAATATTTAAATTTTTGAAACAAAATCATATCAAATTTAAACCTAAAATTATTTACCTACTGGAGTAACATGAGCTGGAAGCCGCATAATAAAAGTGCTACCTTGGCCAAATTGACTTTCAACAAAAATATCTCCGCCCATAATTTGGCAAAATTGTTTGGTTACCGCTAGACTTAAGTTGCTATGACCACTTGAAGATAATTCCATTTCAAATTGAGCAAAGGCTTGAAACAATTTATCAATTTGCTCTTGGGTCATTCCAATGCCTTGATCAAGAACATGAAATATAATCCAATCGATTCCATCTATTTCTTCTCGGTTAACATCTAACGAAATTGTGCTTTGTTTGGAAAATTTGTTGGCATTACTTAATAAATTAATTAAATTTTGACGAACTTTAGTTAAATCGGCTGACATAGTTCCCAATGCTGGATCGCAACTAACCTTTAAAATATTAGAACGTTTTTCTAATAATGGAGAAACTGTTGCTACAACATCTTGAATCATTGGAGCTATATCAAAAGTTTCCAAATATAAATCTAACTGGCTTGATTCGATTTGTGACATGTCAAATAAATTATTAATCAAATCTAATAAGTGAAAGCTTGCTCCATGGATTTTTTGTAAATCTAACAGAAATTCATTTTGTTCAATCTCTTTAGCATCCTCTTGTAACATTTCAGTATAGCCAATAATTGCATTCATTGGGGTACGCAGTTCAAGTCCCATATTAGCTAAAAATTGAGTTTTAGTTTGATCAGCAGAACGAGTTTGTATTTTGGCTCGTTTAGAATCTAATTTATATTTTTGAATTTTTACTCTAGCTTTCTGAATTTCTAAATGAGATTTTTCTAAATCAGTTTGAAAAACTTTTGTTTTATTATGGAGTTTTGTTAATTTAGTTTGATATTGTTCTAATTTTTTTTCTTGCTCAGAATTAGTTGTTAGTGTATGTTGTAACCGTTTTATACATTCATTTTTTTCATGATTAATTTTCGTAATTTTAGTTACTAGCGATTTAAATTCAGTAGCTAAAATTTGCAATTCGATAACAGCTCGAGATGAAATAGTAAAATTATGATTAGATTTAGCAAAATTTTTGATTGATTGTTGTAAAATCCGTAATGGAGAAATTAAAAGTTTAAACAGTATCAACATTAGAATTATTAACAATAAAATTGCAAACCCAACCATGGTTATCAAATACCAAGAATTAGATTCTGAACCATTTTTAATTTCGGATGTTCTTTGATAGCTTATTAAAGTCCAAGGCAAACTGACTAGTTTTTTAGAAGACAAGGTATAAAGTTCATCATCAGTATTTGCTACTTCCAAATAAGGAGTATCTTCATTAATCACGTTTTTCCAAAATGACATGCTGGTATTTTCAGTATATAAATTATTTATTTGACGTTCTGGAGCATTCACAAATCTAGTATCATTAGTTCTACTTAAAACTATACCTTCATTATAATCAACTAAAAACATATAACCAGTATCACCAAATCGTTTGTTTTCTATATCTTCAAAAAATGTATCTATTAAAATGCTGACTCCAACTACCCCTTCAAAAGTTTGATATTCATATAAACCTTGACTAATACTAATTAAAGTTGTCTTGGTATAATCATTATCAAAATAAATAGGAGTAATTTGTATATCTGGAGTATGTTTACTTAAATAATACCAAGATTTTCTAGGATCATTGGAATAGTTTAAACTATTGATTGATTTATGAATTACATGTTGTGGTTTGTTATATCTTACCGTATCAAGCAAAGAAATATTTTTATGAGCAAGCAATAATTTTCCTCTTTTATTAAAATATTTGGTGGCTTTGTTGGTTTCAAAAGCAATATAATTACTATAATGATTACTATTAAATTGTAAATTATTCGCCATCATATTTTGTAAAAATGTCACTTTTTCTTCAACATTCATATCTAAAATTGGTATATATCCTTTTAATCTACGTACACTATGTTCAGCTAATTCTATTTCTTGATCCAAATGTTGGGCAAAATTTATTGTAACCTGTTGTAAATTAGAATAAATTAATTCATTTTGTAATTTATTTTGTTGTTTTATAAATATGATAGCAATAGACAATAAAGTTATCACAATAATTATCATGAAAAACCATAAAATAACTTTTATGCTAAATGTCTTATTATTCATAATATTCATATATTAATTTCCAAAACTTATTATACTTATTCGGTACAATTAGGAAATGTGCTGTATAGTTTTGATAAATTGTTTTTAATTGTCATATTATCAATTTAACTGAATTCTTTGTCCCCAAGGAACTGGCTTTTTACCTTTTACCAACCAAATTATAGGATAATAAGGTATCTGGTTTGGAAAGTCACCATCCGCATCGGTAAAATAAATCAATAAATCCGGCGGTTGCATTTCCTTATCAACATATTCAAACACTGGTTTAAAAGAAGTACCACCTCCACCGATAAATTTACGTGGTGGCACAAACTCTTCCCAAGGTTCATAAGTCCATGGACTATCTTTAGCCATTTCTGCATCACAAGCCAATAAAATAATTTTAGCTCGCATCTGACCTTTGATTGCGTCGATTTCCGCTACACATTGAGCAATTTCTTCATCATGAATAGAACCACTAGTATCCAACGCTACCACAATATTTAATTGTTCACTATGATGACTCGGAAAGATTGCTGTTCCTTCTCGTTTTGAAGGTCGCATATAACTGTAGTCATTTCGAGCTGTAACAGATATATATCGTACTAATAACATCCGCCAAGGTAATTGAGGTTGTAAGAAATATTCTACCATCCGAGCCATAGTTCCACCGAGTTTGCCAGCTTGCATGGCTTGTTGAGTTGCACCAGCTAAACGTTGTTGCCATTGAGTATCCAGATTTTGTTTTTCCATATCGGTAAGTGGTGGTGGCTGCGAAGCTTCGGGCTGTTTTTCATTCGTTGGAGTGGAATCAGCTTCTTTAGTTTCATCTTGATTTGGATTTCGTTCTTCCAGATCACTGCCTTGATTGTCTGCTGGCTTTTGATCGTCATATACATGCTTATCCATAGGTTCATCAGAATTATTAGGCTCTATCAACGGATAAATTTCTTCCGCAGTCATGCCTAGGTAATCCTCTGGAATCCACACTCCTGGTGGTGATTGCAAACCTTCTTCTAATAAGATGGGATTAATTGCATAGTCACAAGCCAAATCCCAACGCTGTTTATTGCGATGTTGCCTCCTAGCAAAGTGAGACAATGCACAATGCAATGCTTCATGAGCTAACACAAATTGAATTTCTTGTACATTTAAAGCTTCTATATACTCAACATTATAATAAAAACTTTTGGCATCGGTAGCAGTGGTTTGACACCATTTGGGTTTAGCAGCTCTACTATGCAAACGCAGAACTAACGCTCCTAAAAATGGCTTATCCATGATTAACTTGGTTCTAGCTCGAGCCAACTTAGTTTCTGCTTCATTCATAGAGCATTATATCTCCAATTACTTGAGCCCATTGAGAAAATTCTGGAACATTGAAGATAGGTTGGCCGATAGCTGTATACATGTCTGATACTAACATAACTCCCATTTCTCTAGGTTTTAAACGACTCGCAAAGGTCAATAAATGACCATAGATTTGCATACTATCAGCACTATCTTTAGCCCTAATTGCTCTGCCAACTAAAGCTGCCGTCACAGCATATTGTAAGTCAATCTCTTTTGGTATTGCTACTGGTTCGCCACGTAAAATAGCATCTAAATCCGGCATATGTTCTAAATTAGCGAGAAAAGCTTGCAATTCAATTCCAGCTGCATTGCCAACACAAGCTTGTAAAGCTCCCAATAATAAATCTGGATAATCGGTAAATTTTTGCAAGGCTCGATGAGCAAATTCCCAAGAACGTGGCGAAGGGAAAGCTACTGGATTATGAGCTGGATCAAAATCAAATAATAGTTCAGGTCGAAATCTTAAAAAAGCTATAATCCGTTCATCAATATTATTTTTATACGCCCATATGACCCAGTCATCTAAATATACTTCAAATTCAAAATGGGAGAAACGATTGGCTAGTGGAGATGGCATAGCATAAGTGACCCCTCGATCTCCCTGCCGATTGCCAGCAGCAATTATCACCCAACAATCAGGAACTTGATATTCTCCCAATCGACGATCTAAAATAAGTTGATAAGCTGCTGCCGACACACTTGGTGGAGCTGAGGTTATTTCATCTAAAAATAAAAAACCACTAAGTCCATGTCTATCCACATCTGGTAATAAAGCTGGAATTGCCCACTCTACATGTTTATCAACTCGAAATGGTATTCCTCGTAAATCGCTGGGTTCCATTTGGGATAAACGAATATCAATCACTGGGACTTTATGTTTAGCTGCAACTTGAGATACGATCTGGGATTTACCAACTCCTGGTGGTCCCCATAACATAACTGGAGTGTGATAACCATCTTGAGCACTTAAAAATTCACGTTCTAAAATAAGATTTAATTGATTTGGTCGCATTATTGTTAAAATTGTATCAAGTTCATAAATTTAGTTTTAGCTATGAACAGCTCAATGATAATATATAAACAATTGTATATTAAGTATAATTCCTGGATTCTAAATATTAAGCTATTTCGTTATGATAGTTTTTAAAGATTGTGGAACTTTTACCCAGTAACCTTGTGCATAGTCAACTTCAATTTCATATAATTTATTAAGAATTTCTTGATTTTCAACATATTCGGCAATAGTTTGTAGTTGCATTAAATGAGCAATTTCATTAATAGATTTGATTATGGCATAGTCAACTTTACCATTTACTAAATTCTTAATCCAAACTCCATCAATTTTTAATATATCTAATGGTAATCTTTTTAGATAGTTAAAGGAAGCCATGCCTGCTCCAAAATTATCCAATGCCAACCGACAGCCAAGCTTTTTCAAATGAGTCATAAAATTAAAAACTTCACTAAAGTTACTCATGCTAGTAGTTTCACTAAATTCAAAACATAACTTTTGCGGTGGAATTTCACTAATACTAATATTCTCTAATAATGTATTTAAAAATTCTTTATTTAATGAATATCCAGAAATATTTATAGTACAGAAATCCAATTGTTTCAAATGATTAGGGTTATTATTTAACCATTTAAATAATGTTTGGATTACCCATTTATCTAAAGATGGCATCAAATTATAACGGACTGCCGCCGATAAAAAAGCTCCAGGCAAAATTAAATTATTACCTTCTACATCGTTCATCCGCAATAAAACTTCATAACAATTAGTTAAATTATATTGGCCTTGTAATGATACAATTGGTTGATAAAATAAAGAAAAACCATCATACATTTCTAAATTTTTATTTATTAAAGAAACCCATTGAATATTTTTATCAGCTGGTTTTTTCTTATTATTTTTATAAATGTAAACATTATTACGTCCAGTGTTTTTTGCTGTATAACACGCAGAATCAGCCATTGCTAAAGCATTTTTATGATTAATAATTTGATTATTAATTGGTAACAAACCTATGCTAACACCAATGGTAAATATATTTTTTTTATTAGTATTATCACCCCAACAGAATTTAATATTTTTAATACTCTTACATAAATTATTAGCGATATCTAAAGCTGATTCAGTTGAACAACATTCTAATAACAAACCAAATTCATCTCCACCTAATCTAGCTAAAACTGAATTAGAAAAAAGCACTTTTTTTTCATCAACTTGGTTTTGTAATAATAATGCTACTTCTTTTAATAATTGATCCCCAGCTTCATGTCCACAGCTATCATTAACAATTTTAAAATTATCTAAATCCATGAATAATAAAGCATGTTCTTTATCACGAAGAGCAGTATTTTGAATTAGATTTTCCAAATTAACTTTAAATTCATTACGATTATACAACCCTGTCAAAGAATCATGCGAAGCTTTATAGGCAAGAGTATTTGTCATCTCACGGCTTTTAGTCATATCTGAAAATACTAATACTACTCCAATAATATTGCCATTTCTATCTTTAATTGGAGCTGCTGAATCATTGACAGCAAATTTTTCATCTGTTTCCTTATTGACTAAAATTGTACAATAGTTTTTTAATTTTACTATAGTTTTTCCTTCTTTTACACAACGATGTAAAGGAAATTCAATTGGTTTATTAGTTTTCTCATCTTCTAGTTGTAAAACTTGATTTAAAGGTAGTCCTTGAGCTTGTAAGTTTGTCCAACCTGTGAGTTTAGTTGCAACTGGGTTTAAAAATTCTACTAAGCCATCAGCATCAGTAGTGATTACTCCATCACCTATTGATGCTAAAGTTATTAAAGCTTTTTCCTTTTCTGCAAATAAAGCACCTTCGGCTCTTTTAGCTTGTAAAATATAATGGATTCTATTGCGTAATACTCCCAAATTTACCGGTTTAGTGATATAATCAGTAACTCCAGCTACAAATGCACTATCAATTTTTTTTGACTCAACAAAAGCAGTAATCATAATGATTGGAGTGTGTTTAGCAGCAGAGAGTTTTTTTATTTGAGTGCAAGCAGATATACCGTCAAGAATTGGCATGTCTGCATCCATCAAAATTAAATCTGGATTATGAGCAATAAAATAATCTATTGCTTGTTGGCCATTTTTTGCTAATGTTACTTTATAACCGTATTTTTGGAGTGCTTGTCGTAAAATATCGCGGACTAGTGCTGAATCGTCAGCTACTAAGATATGTGCTGAATTACTATTCATAATATTATTATTGGCAACATACTGAACAATTTGGATTTTTGGTTAATTTTAATCGGTTAATTTCCATATTTAAACCATCAACCAATAATAATTGTCCTGTTAATATTTTGCCCACTGCCATAATTATTTTCATTGCTTCTAAAGCTTGTAAACTTCCAATTAAACCAACTATTGGGGCTAATATACCTGTTTGGCTACATGCTTCTGTTAAATCCATATCACTCGGATATAAACAACGGTAACAGGGACTGTCTATGTCATTTAGAAAAACTGTAATCTGTCCTTCCATACGAATTGCAGCCCCAGATACCAAAGGTGTTTGAGTTGCAACACATGCAGAATTTATTGCAAATCGAGTTGGTAAGTTATCACTACAATCTAATACTACATCCACCTGTTTTACTTGTGTCAGTAAAGATTCATTTGTTAAACGTTGCTTAATTGCTATAACTTCAACAAGTGGATTTAATGCCAATAGACTTTCACGAGCAGATTCTACTTTAAATTTGCCAATATCATTATTATTGTGAATAATTTGGCGTTGTAAATTGGATAAATCAATTGTATCAAAATCACATAATCTTAATTGCCCCACTCCTGCTGCCGCTAGATACATGGCAACTGGAGAACCTAAGCCACCTAGACCAATAATAAGAACTTTGGAATTATTTAAGCATTCTTGACCTGCAATCCCAATTTGAGGTAACATGATTTGACGGCTATAACGTAATAATTGAGTATCATCCATTATATAATTATATCATACCTAAATATTTGGAGTTGTTTGTCTAATTGCTTTAACTAAAAAACTACGCAAAATATTTACCAATTAATTGGCATTTGGCCATTGTCTTTTAGATATCGATTAGTTTTGCTAAAGTGATTATTACCAAAAAAATTCCGAGCCGATAAAGGTGAAGGGTGAGCAGATTTTAAAATGTAATGTTTATTTGTATCAATAATATTACCTTTTTGTTGAGCATAGTTCCCCCACAGTAAAAACACGATTTGTTCTCGTTGGTCTGAAATACATTGGATTACTGTATCAGTAAATTGTTCCCAACCTTTATTTCGATGTGATGCGGCTTGATTAGCTTTTACGGTTAGAATTGAATTTAATAATAAAACTCCTTGTTCAGCCCATCTGGTTAAATTGCCTGAGCTTGGGATATTAATATCTAAGTCTGCTTGCAATTCTTTAAAAATATTTCTTAACGATGGTGGAATTTTAACTCCCTCATTGACAGCAAAACATAGTCCATTGGCTTGACCTTCACCATGATAAGGGTCTTGACCAATAATAACTACTTTTACTTGTTCAAATGGACATAAATTAAAAGCATTAAAAACTAATTCGATAGGTGGGTAAATGATTTCAGTTTCAGTATTGATAAAATTTGTTAACTGCTGAAAGTTATTAAATCTGGTCATTAATACCTTTCGCCAAGATACTTCAAGTTGAGATTGTAAGTCTATCATATGTCTTAACATTAGAAAAATATTGTAAATGTATAATAAATTATATTTTAGATATTTACTAGCACAGTTGAAATTAAATAGTAAACGATTTTTGTTGCAAAATTGCTTTTTATGTGGTGCTAGTAGTAATCAATTATTGTGTACAGCTTGTTTATTTGATTTACCTTATCAAACGATGGTATGTAGTCATTGCTCCAAACCTTTAGATTCTAGCAAGTATACAGAAAATATATGTCGTCAATGCCAACAAAATCCACCATCTTATAATAATATTCAAGTAGTTTTTTCATATATATATCCGATAGATAAATTAATTTCTGCTGCAAAATTTGCAAATAATTTAGCAATATTACACTTATTAGGGAAGTTGATGGTTGAATACTTGCAATTTGAACCATGTCCTGATGTAATGATTCCTATCCCACTGCATCCTAAACGTTTACAACAACGTGGTTATAATCAATCGGTAGAATTAGCTAAATGTATAAAAAGTTTCACTGGTATTCCATTAGATTATAATGTTTGTCAACGTATTAGAAATACTCGTCCTCAAGTAGGATTATCTGCTCAACAACGCAAAGCTAATATCCAAGGTGCTTTTAAAGTAAATAAAATATCAGCTAATTGGCAACATATCGTTTTAATTGATGATGTTGTTACAACGGGAAATACTGTTGAAGAATTAACTAAAGAATTTTTACAAGCAGGTATTCAAAAAGTAGATGTATGGTATTGTGCTCATCGTTAATTATTACCTTTGCATAAGTATTTTTACTTTAAAGTGTTTTTGAAATTGTAACTGCTGTATTATAATAACCTATTTATTGAGTATATAAATATTTTTAAAAAGCAGATTACATTGATTTTATAAATAAAATTATGCAAATTAAGAGTTAAAATAATAATGGCAAATAAGGAGCATTTAGAGATTTTAAAACAAGGAGTATCTGCTTGGAATCAATGGCGAAAAACAGCAGCAGGTGCTGAACCAGAATTATCTGGAGCCAATTTGGCAGGTATTAATCTTGCTGATGCTAACTTATTTCGAGTTAATCTTAATAAAGCCGATTTAAGTAATGCCAATTTAGCAGGAGCTAACCTATCTAATTCTAATCTCAGTGAAGTAAACTTTAACAATACCAATCTAAGTAAAGCTGATTTAAGTGAAGCTAATTTATCAGAATCATATTTGGCTAAAGCTAATCTAACTGAAGCTAATCTATCAGAAGTTAATCTTACTAAAGCATATTTAATTGAATCATATTTATCTGGAGCTAATTTAACTGAAGCTAATTTATTTCGATGCAATTTATTTGAATCTGACTTATTTCGAGCTAATTTAAATGGAGCTAATTTATATAAAGCTAATTTAACTGAAGCTAACTTAATTGAAGCATACTTAACAGGAGCTAATTTATACAAAGCTGATTTAACCGAAGCAGATTTTTGTGGGGCAAAGATTGATGATGTTTGTATTGATAATGACCGCTTAAAATCACACTCTAAACGCTAACTTAATCAAGTAATATCAAGATCGAATACATGTAATTTCTTTGAATATTGTCACGATATATCTT
>DRQV01000052.1 GCA_011371325.1 Thioploca sp. | reverse complement strand
TAGCAATTTTTTTTCAAAAAAACTGAAAATAAAATGATTATTCAGATGGTACTGGCCCCATATCAGTGCTAAAATATTCCTGTGGTTGACTAGTATGACATTGAAAACAATCAATATTTACTGCTGCATAAGTATGACAGCTACTACAAAAATGTTTAGAACTATGATGAACTGTTGGATAATTTCCTGATTCATCAGCTGTCACATGACAGTTAATACATGCTATTAAACTATATTCCGAAGTACGTACTCCACGTCGCATAGTATCATATCGATAATGTTTCAACAATAAACCATGTTGACGTCGCATTACATCTACTGGCTCAATACATGCTTTTTCAGCAGAAAAGTTATTTTTAGCTTTAGGTATTTCTGGCATAGGTACTTCTCCAGATGATACACTATTGACTATCATAACTAATAATAAACCTAAACCAAGCTTCCTCAAAATTATTAATATTTTCATATTCTTACCTAAACAGTAGGGCAATCACTTACCCTACAAACCTAAATGAGGTTACTCTCCAAGGCCCATATTAATATAACCTGTAGGGCAAACATCTGAACAGATATGACAACCTATGCAAAGACTATAATCAGTATAAACGTAACGTCCAGTGGTAGAATCTTTTTTTGGAGTACGTTTTACTGCTTCCTGTGGACAATATAAAACACAATTATCACATTCAAAACATAAACCACAACTCATGCAACGTTTTGCTTCATCCTGAGCATCGTTAGTACTAAGGCCATTCATACGTTCACCAAAGTGTCCTAACACTTCATCGGATGAAACAGGCTTATCTTCACGGATATTACGAGCTTTATAGTCAAAATGTCCTAAAAATAAAGCATCTGATGAAATTACTTCATTAAAAGAACGATCTTCATAATTATGTACTGCATAATTTGCTGCTGAAGTACCACGTAAATCACCTTCAGGTATAAAATCTTCTGGAGCTAGATCAGTTTCGCTTAATTTTGCTAACAGATTGAAATGGTGAACATCTACTTTAGGACGTTTATCTTGATCTGATTGTTTTAAATAGTTATCAATTGTATGTGAAACTATTGAACCATGACCGATTGCAGTAGTCAATAAGTGTGGTCTAATAATATCTCCAGCTACAAAATGACCAGGTCTACCTTTAACTTGATAAAACGGATCAGCATCAATGAAGCCACGACCATTATCTAATTCTTCCAACCCATCTTTTAAGTTACCAAATTGACCGATTGCAGATACAATTAAATCAGCTTTAATTTCGTACTCAGTACCTTCAATTTTAGTAGGAATACCTTTATTATCAACGGTACATTTTGCCATTTTCAGACCGGTAGCACGACCATCAGCACCAATTATTACTTCTACAGGCATTACTCCAGCCTGAATATCAACACCTTCACGGATAGCATCTTGCACTTCATGTTCAGCTGCAGTCATATCTTCAATAGGAAATAAAGAAGTTAAAGTTACTTCTGCTCCTTCTTTAGCACCTAATTCCGCAACATCATAAGCAACATAACCGATTATTGAACCATCAGAAGAATTATCTTGAGCTGTATTTTTGACCTGATCCTCTGGAATATGGCTATAACCTAAACGCCGAGCTACTGAAGCTACATCAATTGAAGTATCACCACCACCAACAACAACTATTCTTTTAGGTACATGATGGACTTTTTCTTGATTAAACTCGCTTAAGAAATCAACTCCCGTTATACAATTAGGAGCATCAGAACCAGAAGCTGGCAAAGGACGACCAGATTTACAACCAATTGCCCATAACACAGCATCAAATTCTTTTTCTAAATCGGCAATAGTAATATCTTTACCAACTTTAGTATTTAAGCGTACATCTACACCCATATCAGTAATACGTTTAATTTCACCTGCCAACATATCACGAGGAGTACGATAACCAGGAATACCATACATCATCATACCACCAAGACTAGCATGGTCATCAAACACAGTACAAGCATGTCCAAGGCGACGTAATTGATAAGCGGCTGATAAACCAGCTGGACCACCACCAATAATAGCAACTTTTTTACCAGTATCTTCACCGGCTGGAGCTAATTTATAGCCTTTTTCTAATGCAGTATCACCAATAAATTGTTCTACCGCATTAATACCAACAAAGTCTTCTAATTTGTTTCTATTACAACCACTTTGACAAGGAGCAGGACAAACCCTTCCCATTACAGATGGAAATGGATTCGCATCGGTAGAACGGCGAAATGCATATTCTTGCCAATCCATATCCTGTGGAGATTTTTCATTTTCACGAACTATCGCCAACCAACCACGTATATCTTCACCAGCCGGACAACTACCTTGACATGGTGGGGTACGATGGACATAAGTTGGACATTTGTAGCTCCAACCGGCTTGAAAGATTTTATCTTTCAGAGCATAATTTCCGTTATCACCGTCTTTAAATCTACGAAAAGAAAGCTTGTTTTCTGATGTCGTCTGTTCAGACATCTTACCTCCTAATTAATTGATAAAAATTGATTAGCCGGGAGTTTTAACATCAGTAGTTAATACAATGGCATCACCAACTAATTGGTGAACACTAATAATTGTGTCCATTTGAAAACCGTAATAGGGTAAAATTTTAGCAAATTGAGTCTTACAAATTGCACAGATTGCGGCCATATGAGTAACTTTATGGTCATCAACAACCTGTTTAAGAGCTTCCATACGTGGCAATGCACCTTTCACTCTAAGTTCTAATAAATCATCGGTCAATAGACCACCACCACCACCACAACAATAGGTCTGATCTTTAATAGTATCAGGTTCCATATCATAATAATAATTGCAACAAGCCTTGATAATTTCGCGTGGAATATCAAACTGACCGCCAGGTTTATCGCCCATACGGGTTGCTCGAGCCACATTACAAGAATCATGAAAGGTTAATCGCCGATGGTCATTGGCTGATTTATCTAATTTAATAACACCTTTTTGAATTAAATCATAGGTGTATTCACAGATATGTTGAGGAACTGGATAACGAGTATCAAGAAAATCAAAAGGTCCAGCAAGAGTGTTTAAGAAACTATAACCTACTCGCCAAGCATGACCGCATTCACCAAAAATAATTCGTTTAACTTTAAGATCAAGTGCTGCTTCACGAATTCGTAAGGAAACCTTACGCATATTTTCATAACTACCAATGAACATACCAAAATTAGCAGCTTCAGAAGCATAAGAACTCATAGTCCAAGAAGCACCTGCTTGATGGAAAACTTTAGCATAACCAATTAGACCATCTATATGTGGTTCGGCAAAGAAGTCAGCAGATGGGGTTATTAATAGAATATCAGCTCCCTCAACATCCAAAGGCATTTTGATATCTATACCCGTTTCATCTTTAATATCTTCTTCTAAACCTTCCAAAGTATTAGCTAAAGCAGGTTTTGGTAAACCGAGATTATTCCCTATTTTATATATTTTAGGTATAATTTCGTTACAATATTTCTGCCCTAAACCAACTGTATCAAGTATTTCTCTAGCAGCCATCGATATTTCAGCAGTATCTATTCCATACGGACAAAATACTGAACAACGTCGACACTGGGAACATTGATGAAAATAATTATACCAGTCATCTAATACATCTTTGGTTAAGTCTTTTGCCCCAACTAGTTTGGGAAATAATTTACCAGCTAAGGTAAAATGCCGACGATACACTTGCCTAAATAAATCTTGCCTAGCTACTGGCATATTTTTAGGATCATTGGTACCAATCATATAATGGCATTTATCAGTACAAGCTCCACACTTTACACAAGAATCTAAAAAAACTCGTAATGAACGATATTTTTTTAGTAAGTCTCCCATTTTTTCGATAGCGACATCATGCCAATCATCTATCAATTCGCCTGGAAAACCCAATGCTTCTTGCATGTCAGGTTTAGCTAAGAAAGGACCATCTCCTTTCATAACACCAGGTTTTAAAATTGGTATAGTTGGATAAGGCCTAAATTCAGGGGTATTAAATTTTGCTTTTGCCATTAGACCTTCCTATTCAGACGAAGTTGGTGCTGATGAAGTTTCAAATTTTTTTACCACCCAAGGAGCAACATGGCGTTTTTCACGTGGATTATCGACTTGATTACGAGTAGGGCTAAAAAATACACCTGGTACATGTAATAGTTTGCTAAATGGGAATATAATCATTAATAAAATTACTGCGGTCAAATGAACTAATAACATTGTATCAGTGGGCATAGCCTGCCAACTGAAAAAGTCAAAACTTAATACGCTTAACATAAAAGCTTTAAACTGTATTATATCGGTACGAGTAACAAAACTTGTCAAAACTCCACTGATTCCAATCACTAGTAGTAAAAATAACATTAAGTAATCAGATGGGGAGCTAATATAATAAATTCGTGTTACAAACATACGTCTTGCTAATAATCCCAATAATCCAAATAACATCAGAAAACTACCATACTTACCAAATGGTTGAGCTAAAACAACTAGAGCCCAGACTGGATCCATAAAATAGCGTAAATGACGAATCAATACTATCCATAAAGCTAGATGGAATATCATGGCAAACAGCCAAATCCATTTATTGGAACGAAATAAACTTTTAAAAAATACAACTTCCAACAATATCCGTACTACAACGCCTCCATTAGTTACAGGAGCTGGTGTAGTTGGTATTTTTAACGGTGTTGGTGTAACAGCATATTGATAAATTTTATACCCTAATCCAAATACTAAGATAAAGGTAGCTATATAAAACGAAATGGCGTAAAACGCTGTCCAAAATTCCATAAATACATCCCTTTTCCTACACCCAAGCCTCATTTTAGAGGTAAGAGTTTATTTTACTAATATATTTTGATATGTTTACTATGAATAAATCTCATAGGAACACTTTTTGAGAAGTAGAAACTGGAGTCCAAGCTAACTTGAACTCCTAGTAGGATTTAGACGCAACCAGTTGGTTTAGGCAGTCCAGCAAAGCGACAAGCTTGTTTGGCTGGGCCATAAGGAAATAACTCATATAAATATTTGCTATTACCTTTTTCTGGTCCTAGTTTTTTACCAATAGCTTTGGTTAATACCCGCACAGCCGGAGCTATCTGATACTCTTCATAATATTCACGTAAAAAGTTAATAACTTCCCAGTGACTATCAGTTAGTTCCAACTCGTCTTGTGCAGATAAAATCTTAGCTGCATCCTCAGACCATTCATTTAAATCGACTAAATAACCTTCTTCATCAACTTCTACAGACTTACCATTAACGTCAATACTTGCCACGATATATATTCCTCCAGTGAGAACGGTTTAAATTTAAAATCAGTCTTAAAACTATAACCAATCAGTCTTAAAACTATAACCAAGCCTGTACTCTTTCATTTTCTGTCACTAAATTTACAAAACCTGCATAATCAACAGTTTCTATACCCGATATTAGGCTGTCAATACTCATACCACGAGCTTCAAAATCTGGTAACAGAACGTGAATTTTACAACTTTGCATAGCTTCAGTAAGTAAAGCTTCAAAACGAGTGCCTTTAGAAGCACCATAAACACCATCTTCAAATAATAACACATTATGCCCAGAACGAACCAGACGTAAACAAGTTTCTAATGAGTTAGTTTCAAAAGGTGATTTATTCACAGTATGTAATGTCATTGTCAACCTCTTAGAAACTTAATATTATATCTTGTTGTTCCATCAAAACAGCCAATTCTTCACTATTTACTAATGAAATTGACGGTTTCTCCGCATAATTATCATTTTCATCTTCCCAAGTAAGATTCATCAAGTCGTCCAAAGTCAAACCACGCTGTTCTAAGGAATCTTTATCTACATATATTTTATTAATATCGTAGTCACCTAACGCATTGTAAGTAGGTGAAAAATTTTTCATCCCTATGCCATCAGTAGATTGGCTTTTTTTAAGCTGATAAACCCCATCATCGATAAATGCCAAACTCACATCTTGTTCAAACGCTGCCCCGATCAATACTACTTCCAATGATTCTAACGCATATATAGAACCATATGGAGCTCTACGATTGACATACAAGAATTTTTTTGTTACACCACCATCTTCTTCCATATAATCAATCTCCAAATACTACCAAACGTTCAGCCTGAATACCAGCTTCAATAAGTTGACCTAAACCAGAAATCCGAAATCCGTCAGCAATATTATTAGCATCTTTACCATTACGTTTAGCTTCATTTTCATCTAACAAACCACGTCGTTGGGCAGCTGCTATACATACTACTAAATCAAGATTATACTGCTTTGCCAATTCAGACCAGCGATTAACAACATTACGGTCATCTTGAGGCGGCACGGTCAAACGAGTAGCATTATTTACCCCATCGTGATAAAAAAATACTCGAAAAATCTCGTGACCTTTTTCTAAAGCTGCTTTGGTAAAATTATAAGCAGAATCAGATGCTTGATGCTGATAAGGCCCTTCACTAACCATTATACCCAATTTCATCTCAATTTTTCCTATGATTTAGAAACGGATGTGAGCTGAAGCATTTAAGCTACTACGTGCTCCACGCCAGTTATCAATATGATATTTGGTAAATGGTAATTCAGTCAATTCAAAGAAGCGTGGCCAACCAATTCTTTCAACCCAATCGCTAATTCGTTCCCAATCTTTAGCATCTTCCTTATATACTTGAAGAATTTTCTTAACAATAGAAGCTACTTCTGTCCAACGAGGAGGATTATTAGGAATACCAGCAGCTACTAACTTATGGAAAGTAGGTTTACCTCTAGCATTAGATTGATTACCACCAATCCAGATAGCAATTTTAGAATGTTCTGGATCGTTAATTTGCATTGGCGGACAAGGAGGGAAGCATGCACCACAACAAATACACTTCCTCTCATCAACTTCAAGGGAAGGTTTACCATTAACTAAAGCTGGCCGAATAGCAGCAACTGGACAACGGGCAACAACGGTTGGACGTTCACAAACATTAGCAACTAAATTATGATTAATCTTAGGTGGCTTAGTATGCTGAATGTTAATTGCAATATCACCTTGTCCACCACAGTTAATCTGACAACAAGATGTGGTCATGTGAACCCGGTTAGGCATATTCTCATTAATGAATTCTTCATGCAGTTCATCCATCAAGGATTTAACTACACCAGAAGCATCTGTACCAGGAATATCACAGTGCAACCAACCTTGAGTATGAGAAATCATGGTAACAGAAGGACCGGTACCACCAACTGGAAACCCTTCAGCAATTAACTTATCAATTAAAGGTTTTACTTTAGCTTCATCAGTAACCATGAATTCGATATTACTACGGATAGTAAAACGCACATAACCATCAGCAAAATCATCAGCAATATCAGATAACTTACGAATGGTATAAACATCCATTTGTCTTTGGGTACCAGCACGTACAGTCCAAACTTTTTCACCACTGTCAGCAGTATGACATAATACACCCGGACGTGGGCGTTCATGATATTTCCAAGCACCATAGTTGCGGGCCAAAGTTGGGTGCATGTATTGGAATGGATCAGGCACCCCACTTTCTATAGGCATCCGTGGTGGCATAAATAACCTCCTAAAAAATTTATAATTCTTAATTCTTAATTCCTAATTAAAATTTTTAAGTTTTAATCAAGTATTAAACATTTATAATTAAGCTGTTTAAGCAGCTTTACGTTCTTGCCATTTTTGAGCTTCTTCATCCCAGTTATCCATTCTAACATAAGAACTTTGACGTGGCTGGGAAATCATATTTGGATCAACTTCTAAACCAATACCTTCTATGAAATTAACTAAACCAATTCGTTCAATCATTTCACCGGTACGTTCATGTTCCAAAGCATTTTCAGCAAAGAAGTCAATAGTATTACCAGCGATTTCATTTAACTTTTCGTAATCATCTTCAGTTTCTAATTTCATGAATGGCACGATAACAGTACCCATCAAATCACCAATTTTCAGAGTACGTTTACCACCAATCAACACTGTTACACCTTTATCATCACCAACAGATAATGCTTTGGTCATTACATTAATACAGTGCATACAACGTACACAACTTTTATTATCAACTTCTAAACTATCATCGTCATTAAGTGACAATGCATTAGTTGGACAACGGGAAATTACGTTATCAACTACATATTTACGACCTTTATCAGCAACGAAGGCTTTGACCTCAGTTTGGTCAACTTTCATATCATCACGCCAAGTACCAATAACGGACATATCAGCCCTAGTAATTGAATTCATACAATCATTAGGGCAACCAGATACCTTAAATTTGAACTTGTAAGGCAATGCTGGACGATGCATATCATCAATATAGGTATTTACCAACATCCGTAGAACTTTTTGTTCGTTAGCACAAGACTGTTCGCAACGAGCTGCTCCTACGCAAGACATACCAGTCCGAACTGCTGGGCCAGCACCACCCATATCAAATCCCATTTCATTTAATTCATCAAAACAGGGTTGAATATTATCGGTAGTAGTACCTTGTAACATAATATCGCCACTTTGACCATGCAAAGCAATCAAACCAGAACCATACTTTTCCCAAATATCACAAAAATCACGTAATAATTTGGTGTTATAATGCATTCCAGGTGGTGGCATGATACGCAAAGTATGAAATTCTTTGGATTCTGGATAGTTTTTCGCAACTTCGGAAAAACGTGGAATAACTCCACCACCATAACCAATAACTCCTACAGTACCACCTTTCCAATAACCCTTCTTGGTTTCATAGGAATGTTCTAATTGACCCAACAGATCAACCATCATATTTTGATAAGACTTACCTTCATCTTTAGCAAGACGCTTAATGCCAGTTATGAAACTAGGCCAAGGCCCACTTTCCAACTCATCCAACATCGGAGTATTATGCATTGGCTTACCCATTTTCAACAAGCTCCTTTAGATTAATATATTATTTTTTCAGTATATCATAAAACACTAATTTATTAATATACATTCAAGTTAAATTTCCATCCAGTAAAATTCTATCAGATAAACTAAAAATTAGGTAAAATTTTTTGACAAATACAGCTTTTATTTATAAATGCTATAATCATTATAACTAATAGCAAGTATTTTAATATCATGTATAAAGAAATTTTAATTTCTACCACCAGTAGTATAACTCAGATAGCAATTATAGAAAATAGTGTATTAATAAAAATAATCGTTGAAAGGAATGATAATGTTAGTTTGGTTGGGAATATATATGAAGGTCAAATTACTAGAATATTACCAGGTATGAAAGCTGCGTTTGTAAATATTGGTTTAAAAAAGCCAGCATTTTTACAAAATAATTCATCGATCTATCATCAAGGGCAAATTTTACTAGTGCAAGTTATAAAAGAACCAGCAGGCAATAAACAAGCTTGTTTAACAACTAACATTTCCATTCCTTCACGTTATATCATACTTTTACCAAATTCATCTGATTTACTCAAAATCTCAAATCGTATAACATCTCCTAAAGAACGTCAACGTTTAAAAAAAATATTCTTATCAAGGAGTTGTAAGTATAGTTTAATTATCCGCACTGCTGCTGAAGGAGTTTCTGAAAATATATTGTTTAATGACTTAGAGTTTTTATACAATTTATGGCAAGATATTCAAGATACAAGGACAAGTTCATTAATTTATGAGGAATTGCCAATATATTTACAAGTTATTCGTGATTTAATTGATCCAATGACTTATAAATTTAAAGTTGATTCCAATGCAATCTCTGAGGAGATAAGTAATTTTATTAAACGATTTGCTCCTCATTTTATACCGCAAATAGAGTATTTTTCTACAAAAAAACATACTTTGTTTGAGCAGCATTCTATCAATATCAATAAGTTTTTAGAACCAAAGGTTATGCTTAATTCTGGTGGTTATATAATAATAGAAGCAACTGAGGCTATGACTACTATTGATGTAAATACTGGTTCTTACATAGGTAAATGTAATTTGTCTGAAACATTGTTTAAAACAAATTTGGAAGCTGCAATTACGATAGCAAATCAAATCAAATTACGCAATATTAGTGGGATTATTATTATTGATTTTATTGATATGAAAAATTATGTACATAAAAATAAAATTTTAGATGCTTTAAAACAAGGTTTAATAAATGACCATGTTAAAATTAGTGAAATTTCTAGATTGGGATTGGTAGAAATAACAAGAAAACGGACTTATGATAGTTTGGAACAAGTATTATGTAAAACTTGTCCAACTTGCGAAGGAAGAGGTTTGGTAATGAAATAAATTCTACACTTACGATATTTCATCTTAAAATTGATAGGCAAAAATCAGTTTAAACAGGATTTAGCGGATTCAATCCGAAACATAGTCATCAGGAATGTTTACGCCATCATAGCCGTTGGTACAATCTTCCTACAAAGTCTAATCTTTCCCAACAGCCGTAGATATGAAGAGGTTTTTGGCATAAATGAAGTTATTGGAAGATTATCTGAAAGTATTATTTATTCAAATTAGGATATAAAAAGCAGGGCAAACACATAAGGTTAGCCCCTAAAAATAATACATTGTCATGGTACTATAAATTTCTTATTATTTTTTAGAATTCATAACTGTACAAATTTTAGTGTGGTTACTCACTTAATTACTCGGATCAGCTTGACACCAAACATGTTATCAATTTATAATAAGAAAGATGCAATTAACACCAAACTGACTGATGTATGTAACATAATGGTATTTTTAATAGCTGGAATAAGAGAAATTGGCTCGTCATAATAATTATACAGCCCTTTGATTGCAAAAAATCCTAATGGTAGTACAAGTAAACTAATTAAACTGAACAAAGGTAAGCCATTTAATATTACTCCAATAATTATAGTAAAAAAGCTTAATCCTATTAAGATGGAATAAATAGGCCTAGCAGATATTAGTCCTAAACGTACTACTAAATTATTTTTTCTAGCTCGTTTATCTGCATTATAATCGGGAAATTCATTAATATATAGGATTGCTGTCACTAAACAAGCTAAAGGTAGTGATGCAATGACTACAATCCAGTTTAAAGTCTGAGTTTGTACATAATAAGCTCCCAATACTGATAATATTCCAAAATTACAACCGATTAATAATTCTCCTAAGCCTTTATCAATAAATGAAAGTGGTGGGGCCGAATAGAAATAGCCAGATAATATACCAAAGATACCTATCCACAATAATGGTAATCCTTTCATTGCCACTAAAAAAAAACCAATGAGAATTGCCACTAAAATTAAAATTAATCCAAACCAATATGTTTCTGTTATAGTTAATATTCCATTTTGAATCATACGACTACCACCAGCAAATGGAGTGAGTGGAGAATGATTAAATTCATCAGTTTGATTTAAATGGTCAAAGTAATCATTAAATACATTAATACCAGCATGAGCAAATATACCTGCTAACAATGACAAAATTAAGTAAATTAATGAAAATATACCTTGTAAATGCCAAGCAATAGCAGTACCCAATAAAATTGGTAAAATAATAACCGTAAAAAATTGAGGCCGAGTTGCCTTAACCCAAATTGTTAGATTTTTCATTGTAGATTTTTCTTAAATTTTTTAAATACCTCCAATATTATACTATTTATACCTAGGAAAACAAATGGCACGTATAACCGTAGAAGATTGTTTAAAATATGTTGATAATCGGTTTGATTTGGTTCTATTGGCTAGTAAACGTGCCCGGCAGATTGCTATGGGTGCAACTCCATTAGTTCCAGCAAATGATGATAAACCAACTGTAATAGCATTACGAGAAATTGCTGAGGACAAAATAAATGCAGATAATTTTGATAAACTTTTAGAAGAACAATCATTTAAACCCATAAATTAATACTAATTATTAATTAATTTATGCAGATAACCAAGCATTCCTAGCTAACACTTTCTAAATTAATATGCCGCAGGCCTTAGCCAATCCTCCAACCAAAATATTTATTAGTGATTTATGTGAATTATTAGATGAATATCTTGATACTTCACAGGTCAAGGAGATTTATCGTGCTTATTTATTTAGTGCTGAAGCTCATGATGGCCAATTACGTAAATCTGGAGAAGCCTATATTTTTCATCCACTTGCAGCAACTTATATTCTAGCAGAAATGCATAGTGATACCCAGACTTTATGTGCGGCAATGTTACATGATGTTATTGAAGATACTGGTATTACTAAAGAAAAACTAGCAATAGAATTTGGTAAACAAGTTGCTGAATTAGTTGATGGTGTTAGCAAATTATCTACCATTGAATTTAAAACTCGTGAACATGCTCAAGCGGAAAATTTTCGTAAAATGTTATTAGCAATGAATCGTGATATTCGAGTCATAATAGTTAAACTTGCTGATCGCTTACATAATATGCGAACTTTAGGAGCAATGCGACTAACTGCAAGACGACGTATTGCTAGAGAAACTTTAGAGATATATGCCCCTATCGCCAATCGTTTAGGAATTAATATTATTCAAGCTGAATTAGAAGAACTTAGTTTTGCGGCTTTATATCCTAAACGTTACCAAATTCTATCTCATCGACTGCAAAAAATTAATAATCAGCGTTCCGCAACTTTTAATACCATTAAAATATCTATTGAAAAACAGTTAGCTAAATATAATGTTAAGGCTGAAGTTTATAAACGTAAACGTAATCCATACCGTATTTATTTTGATATGTGTAATAAGAAAAAGTCTTCTTCACCCAATAAAACTTTTTTGCAGTTGATGAATATTTGTGCATTACGAATTATCGTTGATAATAAAGCCGATTGTTATCTTGCTCTTGGAGCAGTACATAGTTTGTATAAACCGATATTTGAGTATTTTAAAGATTATATTGCGATCCCCAAAAGTAACGGTTATCAATCTATTCATACTTTACTATTTGGTTCGCACGGTATGTTAATTGAAACTCAAATTCGTACTATTGAAATGCACAAGCTATCGGAAACTGGAATCACAACTTATGATTTAGAACATTTTGGTAATAAAAATAATTATCAAACACCTTCTTATCAAAGAGCTAGTGAGTGGCTACGAGAATTATTAGAAATACGAGCAAGTGATTCTATAGAATTTTTAGAACATGTAAAAACCGACCTATTTCCTGAAGAAGTATATGTATTTAGTCCTAAAGGAGAAATTATACAAATTCCTAAAAATGCAACTGCTATCGATTTTGCATATGCGATTCATACTGATGTTGGTAATAAATGTGTGTCTGCTAAAATTGATGGTCAATATGTTCCTCTATCAACTCAACTTTCAAGTGGGCAAACAGTAGAAGTATTCACTGCTAAATGGGCTAGACCTAATCCAAGTTGGTTAAATTTTGCTGTTAGTGCTAAAGCTCGTAGCCACATCAGACATTTTTTAAAAAATCTCCAGCATGATGAAGCAATCCGCCTAGGCAGACACATGTTGGATAAAGAATTAATGGCTTACTCCTTACATGTGGATAATTTTAGCGATAAACAAATTACTAGTTTATTAAAAGCTTTCAAATGTAAGAGTATGGAAATTTTATTGGCAGAGATTGGGTTTGGTAACTGCATGGCCTTAATTGTAGCTCGTCAGTTTGATCCAACTCCATCATTACCAACCGAAACAAATAAACCTAAACCATTAATTATTAAAAGTACTGAAAATATTGTAGTAAATTTTGCTAATTGTTGTCATCCAATTCCAGGAGATCATATAATCGGTTTTATCAGTGCTGGTAAAGGAATTGTGATTCATACTGCTGGATGTAAACAAGTTATCCAATATAAAGTTGAAAAATTACAACCAGTTGAATGGGAAACTGATATAAAAGGAGAATTTTTAGTTGATATTCAAATTGAAGTAAACGATCAACAAGGTGTTTTAGCTAATGTAGCAACCTGTATTACTGATATGAAGAGTAATATTGAACATGTTGCTAATGAAAATAATGATGGTCGCAGTATTCTTAAATTTTGCATCTCAGTGAAAAATCGTTCTCATCTTGCTACCATTATACGTCATATTAGACGTTTAAATAGCGTTACTCGTGTATATCGTAGTAAATAATTCCTAATTAAATTTAACGTATTATTTGATATATTTGTAATCTATTCGATTGGAATATCCTATATAATTTGTATGAAAAATATTTTATTAAAACTGTCACTTACAGGCAATTTTATATGAAACTTGTAATTCTAAATTTTAGCTCCCATACTCTAACATCTTAATTTTAAAATTAATCAATATGAAACTACTTTTCGATTTCTTACCTATTTTATTATTTTTCATTGCCTATAAAGTTTATGATATTTACATTGCGACGGCAGTAATAATTGTTGCAACAGTTATTCAAGTTGGTTGGCATTGGTTTAAAAATGGCAAAATTGAGAATATGCACCTTATAACATTAGTATTAGTTTTGGTGCTTGGTGGTTTGACTTTATTATTACAAGATGAAAATTTTATAAAATGGAAGCCAACTATTGTTAACTGGGCTTTTGCATTAGCATTTCTTGTTAGCCAATTCGTTGGTAATAAAAATTTACTTCAACGCATGTTGGATAAACAAATTACAGTTTCTTATAATAAAGTTTGGACAAATTTAAATTTTGCTTGGATAGCTTTTTTTATTGTAGTAGGAATCGTAAATTTATTTGTAGCCTTCAATTTTGATACTAATACTTGGGTGAATTTTAAACTATTTGGTATGTTAGGTTTGACTTTAGCATTTGTAATTGGCCAAAGTTTTTACTTAACTCGCTATATCGTGATTGATGATGAATCTAAAAAAGATATTTAGTTCCGAAGAAATTGGCTTATTATTAGAAGCATTACAGTTTGCAGCTATAAAGCATCGCCATCAACGGCGCAAAAATAGTGAAGCAGTCCCTTATATAAATCATCCTATTGAAGTAGCAATAACTTTGTGGCAAGTGGGTGGAATACGAGAAATAACTACGCTGATGGCAGCTTTATTACATGATACATTGGAAGACACTGATGCATCTGCACAGGAAATACTAGCACAGTTTGGAGATAAAGTTTTACATTTAGTACAAGAAGTTACTGATGATAAAAATCTGTCTAAACAACAACGAAAACTTAAACAAATTGAAACCGCTCCTAATAAATCTATCGCTGCCAAACAAATTAAATTAGCTGATAAAATTTGTAATATTTACGATGTTGCTCATTCCCCACCTCGTAATTGGTCATTAGAACGTAGACAAGAATACTTAGATTGGACCATGAAAGTAATAGCTGGTTTACGTGGCACGAATTCAGCTTTAGAAACTCATTACGATACTATTTTATCTAAAGCTAGAGCTACTATTGCCCAGCTCAATAATTAAACATGAATTACCCATCTATTCCTTTTACTTTTGCTAAACGGCACGGTATAATATTTTCCCAACCTAATACCATATATCACTGCTCAAATATAACTCAACAAATACTAATTGAAGTAAGACGTTTCTTAGGCATACCATTATCTTTCCAAACAATTTCTCAAGAACAATTCGATCTATTACTCACCAAAAACTATGAAGCAACTTCCAGTAAAATGATGGAAGGTTTGGGTGATGAATTGGATTTATCTCAGGTGGCAAAACAACTTACTGAACCGGAAGACTTATTGGAAACTGCGGATGATGCTCCAATAATTCGTTTGATTAATGCTTTGTTATCAGAAGCAATCAAGGAAAATGCTTCCGACATTCATATCGAACCATTTGAAACTAGATTAGTGGTAAGATTTCGTACTGATGGTGTATTGCGAGAGATATTACAACCCAGACGAGTCTTAGCTCCACTACTAATTTCTCGGATTAAAGTTATGGCTAAGTTAGATATTGCTGAGAAACGTTTACCGCAAGATGGTAGAATTTCACTGCGGATTGCTGGTCGAGCAGTTGATGTACGGGTATCTACCATTCCATCCGGGCATGGGGAAAGAGTAGTTTTACGGCTATTGGATAAACAAGCTGGTCGTTTAGATTTACAGCAAATTGGCATGTCGATAGACATATTAACTCATTTACAAAATCTGTTGGAAAAAGTTTATGGCGTGCTTATGGTAACTGGCCCCACTGGTTCTGGTAAAACTACTAGTTTGTATGGCATGCTAAATCATCTAAATGATCATAGTCGTAATATTATGACAGTGGAAGACCCAATAGAATATTATTTAGACGGTATTGCACAAACTCAGGTTAATACTAAAGTTAATATGACCTTTGCTCGTGGTTTGCGGGCCATTTTACGTCAAGACCCAGATGTAGTAATGGTTGGAGAAATTAGAGATGTAGAAACAGCTCAAATTGCTATTCAAGCAAGTCTCACTGGGCATTTAGTTCTATCTACCTTGCACACTAACACTGCTATTGGTGCTATTACTAGGCTTAGGGATATGGGTATTGAACCATTTCTGTTAGCTTCTAGTATTATAGGTTTAATGTCTCAGCGTTTAATTCGTTTATTATGCCAACATTGTAAACAGGTTTATATTCCAAACGCGATAGAAATGCGTGAATTAAAATTAACGACAGTTCCTAAATTATACAAAGCCAAAGGTTGTTCTAATTGCAATTCAATTGGTTATCGAGGTAGAACTGGAATTTATGAGTTAGTTAGTATAGATAGCACCTTACGTAATATGATTCATGATAGCGTTGGTCAACATGAATTAGAAAATTATGTCAATGCACAATCTATTTATCAAGATGCTATTAAACGTTTACTAGCTGGAGATACTACAGTCAATGAGTTATTGCGAGTTATAAAAGATAGATAATTTTAATTGTAGGCTGAATAAATATCAAAAATTGAATTTTCAATAACAGCTCAAGAGTCAAAACATTATCAACCGCTAGATTAATCATTTAGCAAATAAGTTTTGATCCATATCAGGGGTAATAAACCATTTTTCAGTGATCTAATCAAATTTTGCCTTGTTTAACTGCTTTCTTATCTAAGTAGGAACAATCCAAAAATATTGGTTTGGTCATCGGCAATATGTTAAAATTTAAATCTATTTAGAAGAAAGGAAATTTCCCCAAATTAATCATGCAACAAAATTTTAAAGTAACTTGTGCAATTCCTAGAACTGGCAGAACTTTTGAAAACTTCTTGGCTAAGTTGAAATTACTTGGGGTCGATAAACAAGAAATAAACAAAATTCTGAATATTTCTAAACAAAGTAAATCGATGAGTAGGACTAATTTTCAGGAAGCATCTAAATTTCTTATTGAATCATTACAGGAAATGCCTTGTTTTGGCCTATTTATCGATAGGAAACGTAGTAAACGACCTTATCGAATTGGTTTTTTAGGCTATGAATGGTTGATAAATGAAGTTTTAGTTCGAATTGAAGGTGAAGAGCCACATAATGGTTCATCTTTGATGAGGTTGGATGAGATAGATTGTGCTGTGGTTGGTTTGGATGAACTTTTAACTATGACCCAATATTATTTACGCAATCCAACCCTAGTAACTAAATGGGGAATGTATAATTATAATATTGATAAGCCAACTGGAATTAGGATTGCTGGTTCAGCTCAATTAACTCGATATAATAAAATTTTAGATTGTGAAGTGCAGGATATAGTAGGTTTTTTCTTAATTGCTAAAGCTAAACATACTCCTAAGCCCAAACATACTGATGATTTTTTGACTCACTTATCAACTTATGGTAATCGAGTATTTGTCAAAGGTCGGTATGTAGAAATTGTTAAAACTGCTTATCCTAATCTTAAAGTTATTTCCGTTGAAGATGTAGAAGATGCTGTTATAGAAGCAGAATATGGTAGTGTTGGACTCGAAATAGTTCAAACGGGTAATACATTAAGGAAAAAAGGATTAGTCTTATATGGATATCCTTTATTTTTATCTGAAAGCTTATATATTGTTAATTATAATCACTATTTAAAGAATGATTCTTTGCAAAAATTTATCAATAGTTTAAATCCAGTTGGTTATTTTGCAGAAGAGCATATTCAACAATTTGCCTTGTGGTATTTAGCCTTAGAAAAAAATTTAGGTGATTCCTGGATTAATAAACCATCTATTACCGATCTATTTTGTGCTTCACAAGACCCTGAAAATGGCTTACGACCTTATCGTTTACAAACCAGATATTGGCAAGCTGACGATTTTTACAAACAAAATGAAGCTAATGATCTGATTGAACAGGCAAAAATTAAATTACAATATTGTTATAGCAAATATAGTCTTAAACAATTATCTTGAACTATTTTAAATAAAAATGTTATAATTATTAAAATTGATTGTGCTAAGTTTCTGAACTTAAAATAATCATTTCTTTAATAACTCAAAATTGGTAAACTAACCGGAGCAGCACCCATGTTAGAAAATTATATGCCAATATTTCTATTTATTGTCATAGGGTTAATGATAGGTATTATTGTACCAACCCTTGGCTTTTTATTAGGAAATAGGCAACCAGATTCTGAAAAAAATTCACCTTATGAATGTGGATTTGAGGCTTTTGAAGATGCTCGTATGAAATTTGATGTACGCTATTATTTAGTAGCCATTTTATTTATCTTATTTGACTTAGAAATTGCTTTTTTATTCCCTTGGGCAATTGTATTTAAAAGTTTAGGTTTATTTGGATTTATGGCTATGATAATATTCTTGACAATATTAGTCATCGGTTTTGTTTATGAATGGAAAAAAGGAGCATTAGAATGGGAATAGAAGGTCTGTTAGAAAAAGGTTTTATTACCACTAACGCAGATTCGCTCATTAATTGGGCTCGTACTGGCTCTATGTGGCCGATGACTTTTGGTTTAGCTTGTTGTGCAATAGAAATGATGCATACTGGGGCTTCACGCTATGATTTAGACCGTTTTGGTATTGTATTTCGTCCTAGTCCTAGACAATCAGATGTGATGATTGTAGCTGGTACTTTGACCAATAAAATGGCTCCAGCTTTGCGTAAAGTATATGACCAAATGCCAAATCCACGTTGGGTAATTTCGATGGGTTCTTGTGCTAATGGTGGTGGTTATTATCATTATTCTTATTCAGTAGTACGTGGTTGTGACAGAATTGTACCGGTTGACATTTATATCCCTGGTTGCCCTCCAACTCCAGAGGCTTTGTTATATGGAATATTACAATTACAACAAAAAATAAAACGTACTGGCACTATTGCTCGTACCGCTTAAATTCCTAAGATTATAATACTATTTTAATTGGGATATTAATGGACGATTTAGGCTAGATCGTTTGATTTCATAGATTCTGCTTTAAAACTGGTGTGGTAAGGCCGATTGATACTGAACAGCTTTATAGCATTTCATAACTAAACCCATATAAATGATGAAAAATTCCCTTGAAACTCTAAGCACTGAACTACAAGAACGATTTATCGATATTATTCTTAAAACTGATATAGCTTATAATGAACTTACTATAGAAGTGCCAGCAAAAAATATTTTCCAAGTATGTGAAACCTTACGCAATCGTTTTGATTTTTCTCAACTAATGGACTTATGTGGAGTTGATTATTCTCAATATAAACAAACTAATTGGGTAACCAAAACTACTAGTAGTACTGGTTTTAGCCGTGGGGTCAATAAAGATATTTATAAAAATAATGACCCTAGATATGCAGTTGTTTATCACCTGTTATCAATAAAAAATAACCAACGAATACGAATCCGATCATTTGCAGAAGGCGAACCTCCACGTATGGATTCAGTGACTACCATCTGGAATTCAGCAAATTGGTATGAACGTGAGGCATTTGATATGATAGGAATTTTATTTGATGGTCATCCTGATTTACGCCGTATTTTAACTGACTATGGTTTTGTCGGCCATCCATTACGGAAAGACTTTCCCGTAACTGGTAACGTTGAAATGCGTTATGATCCTGATAAAAAGCGGGTTATTTATGAACCGGTTAGTATTGAGCCACGTACTCTTGTGCCTAGGGTGATACGTCAAGATAACCGTTATACATAACTAAAGGATAAAAAAATGCCAGAAATTCATAATTATACTTTAAATTTTGGCCCCCAACATCCAGCAGCTCATGGAGTATTGCGACTAATTTTAGAGTTAGACGGTGAGGTAGTAGAAAGAGCTGATCCACATATTGGATTGCTCCATCGTGGAACGGAAAAACTAGCCGAAACTAAACCATTTAATCAAAGCGTACCATATATGGATCGATTGGATTACATGTCGATGATGTGTAATGAGCATGCTTATGTAATGGCAATCGAAAAACTGCTAGATATTAAAATTCCAGAACGAGCTGAATATATTCGGGTTATGTTTGATGAAATTACTCGGATATTAAATCATTTATTGTGGATCGCAACTCATGGTTTAGATGTTGGAGCCATGACCATGTTCCTATATGCCTTTAGGGAACGAGAAGATTTGGTCGACTGTTATGAAGCAGTGTCAGGTGCTAGAATGCACGCTGCCTATTATAGGCCTGGAGGTGTGTATCGTGATTTACCAGACCAAATGCCACAGTATGAAACCTCAAGATGGCACAATGCCGAAGAAGTTGCTAAGTTAAATGAAAATCGTCAAGGTTCATTATTGGATTTCTTGGAAGATTTTACCAATCGATTCCCCAAATATGTTGATGAATATGAAACTTTGTTGACTGAGAATAGAATTTGGCGGCAACGTACAGTTGGGATTGGAGTGGTATCTCCAGAACGAGCTTTACAACTAGGATTTTCTGGGCCAATGCTACGTGGTTCTGGAATTGAATGGGATTTACGTAAAAAACGTCCTTATGCAGCTTACGATAAGTTAGATTTTTCGATTCCAATAGGGATAAATGGTGATTCTTATTCTAGATATTTAGTACGAATGGAAGAAATGCGTGAATCTAATAATATTATTAAACAATGTATTAGCTGGTTACGTGATAATCCTGGTTCGGTTATGATAGATGATCATAAGATTGCTCCACCTAAACGTGCAACTATGAAGGATGATATGGAAGGTTTAATTCATCATTTCAAACTGTTTACTGAAGGTTATTGTGTACCAGAAGGTGAAGTTTATTCAACAGTTGAACATCCTAAAGGTGAATTTGGTATTTATCTTATCTCTGATGGTGCTAATAAACCATACCGCTTGCGGATTAGAGCTCCAGGTTTCCCTCATCTTGCTTCGATGAATGAAATGGCTAAAGGTCATATGTTGGCTGACGTAGTGTCTATTATTGGTTCTCAGGATATTGTATTTGGAGAAATTGATAGATAACTTTTACTAACTTCCGGATTGATAAGCCAACCACTTAAATATAAATAATCATAAGTGGTTGGTTTTTTTAAGCTTAAATCTTAATAAATTATCAAACGTTACAACTATTTTCAGATTTAATTGCACCTTTACCAGCAAGAGCAATTTCTACAGCATCAATAGCCTTTTGATCATGCTCATTAGCCGGACAACCACAATGATGTTCACCAGCAGAATGTAATCTAGCTTGTTCTAAATGCCATTCTGCTACTTTTAAATGTTGATCTACGTTCATATCACTCTCGTTTAGTATATTTGGAAATTTTAAAATAGGTTCAATTTGATTTATCTCAAGCTTAAATGTAAAAAAAATTTATTATAATTAACTAATCAATGGTTAGGAAAGACGGGTTGCTTATGATTTGGTTATTAGTTATGATGTAATTACCAACTTTTGAAACTAAGTAAATAATGAATTTTATACCTCTAAAACATGGAGTAATAATATGATAGAATTGTCTAAATAAACCAAAATGACCATATGTATTATGATTTTTAATCAAGATTAATGATAGTTTTAAGATAACAAAGAGACAATAACATTGAAAAAATACTTATGGCAATTACCAATTTTTAATATAATTGCTACCCTGTGGCTCATTAACTGGCAACAGGTATAAAATGAATAACAGAAATTCATATCAAATTTCTAAACGCTTTAGAGGTTTTTTACCAGTAGTGGTAGATGTTGAAACTGCCGGTTTTAATCCAGAACGTGATGCTTTACTAGAAATTGCTATAGTACTATTACAAGTCGATGAACAAGGACAATGGAGACGACATCAAACTTATGCCTGTCATTTTACCCCTTTTGAAGGAGCAAACCTTGATCAAAAAGCCTTAGATTTTATTAAAGTTGATCCACATCATCCATTTCGTTTTGATGTTCCGGAGGCTGAAGGTTTAGAAACTGTTTTTTCTCCTATCCGGCGGGCTGTAAAATTACATGAGTGTAGCAGAGCTATTTTAGTTGGTCATAATCCTATGTTTGATTTAAGCTTTATTAAAGAAGCATGCAAACGCACTAAAGTTAAAATGCCGTTTCATCGTTTTAGTACTTTTGATACTGCAACTTTAGGTGGATTGGCTTATGGACAAACAGTATTAGCTAGAGCAGCCCAAGCTTCTGGTTTGGCATGGGATAGTAATGAGGCCCATTCAGCAATTTATGATGCAGAACGTACTGCTGAATTATTTTGTAAAATAGTAAATCTATGGAGTAAATGGCAGAAGGAATTTAAGATTTATGATGAAATAAAGGATAATAGTAGGAATCGTCATTAATAATTGGCATTTAGTTTGCTTAGTTTGTTATCAACATAATTCAGATAATTCCTACCTATTTTGAATTATGATTGGGTCATCTGAATGCTGGTCACATTCAGGTGTATCCCCTTAAATTCTTATATAATTCTTCGCATTAATATAATTGCTAATATTAAAAATAATACTGGTGGCAGTAAAGCACTTATAGCTGGATATATATTATATACCAGTCCCATATTACCCATGGTTTGATT
>DRQV01000051.1 GCA_011371325.1 Thioploca sp. | reverse complement strand
AATCATATACTGTCATGCCACAGACGTAAATGTTAACTTCATTAGGCTTGATAGGAACAAGAGGTTGTTTTTTTCTGGTTAAGGTATTGTATATATTTAGCATGAGATAATTATCTTGTATGAAATGGTTTTTAAATTATAACATTTATAAATTTAGTTGTACTAATCGTTCATCTGCTAGCTATTGTGTAAGTTCTAAAAATAAGATAATATATCACAGAAAATTACTACTGATTATTTACAAAAATGATTTATGTCTTCACAAGGAAATAGTGCAGAAAGCTATAACAAAAAATAGATTATTTTCAATAAATTTTCAGCTAACCCTTAATAAAACTAATTATTTCAATTATGCCTCCTTTACAAAATGATCGTTTTTTACGTGCTTTAAAACGTCAACCGGTTGATATGACTCCAGTTTGGATGATGCGACAAGCTGGCCGTTATTTACCTGAATACCGTGCTACTAGAACTCGTGCTACAGATTTTTTAACTTTATGTAAAACCCCAGAATTAGCCTGTGAAGTAACTTTACAACCATTGGAAAGATTTCAGTTAGATGCTGCTATTTTATTTTCGGATATTTTGACTGTTCCAGATGCAATGGGATTAGAATTATATTTTGCTGAAGGAGAAGGGCCAAAATTTAAAAAACCAATTCGTAATATTAAACAGATCGATGAATTACCAATTCCCGATCCAGATTATGACTTACGTTATGTAATGGATGCTGTTAGCTTAATTAGACATGAATTGAATGGAAAAGTGCCGTTGATAGGTTTTGCTGGCAGTCCTTGGACTTTGGTTACTTATATGATTGAAGGTGGTTCAACTAAAACTTTTAGTAAAGCAAAAGGCATGTTGTTTGAACAGCCACAAGCCATGCATACTTTATTGGAGAAATTAGCTAAAACTGTAACTTATTATCTCAATGCTCAAATTGCAGCTGGGGCTCAAGCTGTCATGATATTTGATACTTGGGGTGGAATTTTAACTAGTCGTGATTATTTAGAATTTTCTTTGCAATATATGCAACATATAGTTGAAGGTTTAACTCGTGATCATGAAGAGCAACAAGTGCCAGTAATTTTATTTACTAAAGATGGTAATGAATGGCTAGAAAATATTGCAAATACTGGTTGTGATGCAGTTGGGTTAGATTGGAAATTACCTATTGGCATGGCTCGAAAAAGAATTGGAACTCAAGTTGCGTTACAAGGTAATATGGATCCTTGTATTTTATACGCTTCTCCAGATCGAATCAGACAAGAAGTAGCTGGAATTTTAGCTAGTTTTGGAGCTGGTAATGGACATGTGTTTAACTTAGGACATGGTATTCATCCTCAAATTGATCCAGAGAATGTTAATGTATTTATTAATGCAGTACATGAAATGAGTAAAGTTTATCATCAGGAAAGCCAATGAAACAAAAAATTAATTTAGTAGCAAAAGGATTTTGCATGGGAGCAGCAGATGTAGTACCTGGAGTGAGCGGTGGTACAATGGCTTTCATTTTAGGCATTTATGCTCAGTTATTAGCAGCAATTCGTTCTTTTGATGCTATGTGGCTACAACATATATTTAAATTACAAATCAGGCATGCTGTTCAACGTCCTCATTTTAATTTTTTAATTCCATTATTTATTGGAATTATCTGTGCATTAATATTTTTCACTCGTATAATTCCACTTCCAGTATTTTTGCATACCCATCCAGAATTAGTATATGGATTATTTTTCGGTTTAATTTTAGCATCCATAATTATTTTATTACCGGAAATAAAATCATTTAAAATTAGTACGATAATTCATTTGGTTATCGGCATAACAATTGGATGGACCATAGTTAATTTAGTTCCAGTGAACACTCCAGATACTACTAGTTTTATATTTTTTAGTGGTATATTAGCAATTTCAGCTATGTTATTACCTGGTATTTCTGGCTCATTTATTTTATTAATACTACACAAGTATGATACGATTTTAAATGCAATAGGCCATTTTAAATTTGCTATTTTAATCCCATTTGGCTTGGGAATAGTAACTGGATTAGTTGTATTTAGTAGATTTATAAGTTGGTTATTAGCTAGTTTTTACCATTGTACTGTAACTATTATTATTGGGATTCTTATTGGCTCATTATGGGTAATTTGGCCATTTCAGATACGCAAATATATAACAGTACATAGCAAAGAACGTTTAATCAGTTCAACTCCATATTGGCCAGATATTTGGAATGATACAGTGATGTACTCATTAATTATGATGTTGATAGGTTTAGGATTAGTATTGATTATTTATGCTTGGACTAAACATGATTGACACAGTTTAAGAAAATTAAATAAGAATTAGAGTAACTATAATGGATTACCCCTACAAATTATAATGTTAGGGTAACCCTGGTTGCCTAATAGATATTTAATTAAGAATTATTATCTTGTTTAGCAACCTCTGCACGCACTACATCCATATCCAATCCTAAAGCCTTATCAATAACTTCTTCAAGAGCTTGCGCTGGCAAACTTCCTGGTTGAGAGAAAATGATTATCTGTTCCCTGAAAATAACTAAAGTTGGAATGGAACGGACTTGAAATTGAGTAGCTAATTCTCGTTCTTGTTCAGTATTTACTTTTGCAAATACCATATCCGGATGTTTTTCAGATGATGCTTCATAAATTGGTGCAAAAGAGCGACATGGTCCACACCAAGAAGCCCAAAAATCAATTAATACTATATTGTTTTCACTTACTGTTTGTTCAAAATTAGCTTGAGTTAGTTCAATGGTTGCCACACTGTTTTCCTAGATTATAATAGAATAGAACTGGTTATTACGGGAGAAATCAACTATTTAGTTTTTAAAATCTGATACCAATGGTGATTTTCTAATTAGATATATGAACATTTAACAGTTCTAACGACTTAAGCAGTCTAATCTTAATAATATATCATATTTGAAAATACTTCAAAGAGAAAATTTCAATTCCAAGACTTTTTTATTTATAATACACCTCAGTTTGAGAATATCAAATTTTTAATAATACATTTAAAATGGAATGATTTAATGAATAATCAATTGCTAAATCAATCACATGAACTCCATCAATCGTTAAACATTTTGTAACTGTTTCGGCAAATTCTTCACAACTATTTGGTCGATGACCAATAGCACCATAGCTATCTGCATATTTTACAAAATCAGGATTATTATAATCTAAACCAAAATTTTCAAATCCCATTCCTTTTTGTTTCCATTTTATCATTCCATAGGCTTTATCATTTAAAATAATCACAATAAAATTTAAGCCTAAGCGAACCGCAGTTTCCAATTCTTGAGAATTCATCATAAAACCACCATCACCACTAACGGCAATTACCTTTCTATTTGGATAAATTAATTTGGCAGTCATGGCAGATGATAATCCGGCACCCATAGTAGCTAAAGCATTATCCAATAACATGGTATTAGGTTGAAAACATTTATAATTGCGGGCAAACCATATTTTATAAACTCCATTATCAAGCGTTACAATTCCATCTTCAGGTAATTTATCTCGGACTATTTTTACTAATCTTTGCGGCAAAATTGGAAAACGATCATCTTTAAAATACTTAGATAAATTAGTATCGATTTGAGTTTTTAGTCGTTTAAAATAAGAAAAATCCCAGTTACCATTTACATGATTTGCAATCCGTCTCACAGAATTAGCTATGTCACCAACTACATTTAATTGTGGAAAATATACCTCATCAACTTGAGCTGGAAAAAAATTAACATGAATAACTTGTTTACCATTTCTTTCCATAAAAAATGGCGGTTTTTCAATTACATCATGACCAATATTAATAATTAAATCCGAACGATTAATAGCATAATGGATAAAATCATTATTTGATAAAGCTGCTGTACCTAAAAAATTTTCATGTCTTTCATCAACTACTCCTTTCCCTAATTGAGTATTAAAAAATGGAATACCAGTTTTATTGACAAAATAATTAAGAGCCTCACTAGTTCGTTTACGATTAGCCCCGGCACCTATTAATATTAATGGCATCTTGGCTGTTTCTATCATTTTCGCTGCTTTTTTTGCCACTGATTCGTCAGCATCTGGCCGGAGATGTCCAACTACATCAAACAACATGGTGTCTGTTTCTTCGGCAGCTATATCTTCTGGCAATTCTATATGTACTGCCCCTGGACGTTCCTCCATGGCTATTCTAAATGCTTCTCTAACCACTGATGGAATATTATTACCATTTACAATTTGTTTAGTATATTTGGTAATAGGTCGCATTAAATTGACGATATTTACAATTTGAAATTGACCTTGTTTACTTTTTTTAATCGGTTTTTGGCCAGTAAGCATTACCATTGGCATAGCTCCAAGTTGAGCATAAGCCGCTGGAGTTATGAGATTGGTAGCCCCCGGCCCTAACGTAGAAAGACATACTCCTGGTTTGCCTGTTAACCTGCCATAAGTAGCAGCCATAAAACCAGCACCTTGTTCATGCCTAGTTAGTACAAGTTTGATTTTAGAATTTTTTAAAGAGTTAAGGAAATCTAAATTTTCTTCGCCTGGTATTCCAAAAATATACTCTACATCTTCATTTTCTAATGCTTTTACAAATAAATCTGATGCTTTCATATTTATTTCCTAAATATTATTTTAATACAATATATTAGGTAGATTTTTAAAAAAAATATGATAATTCATGAGGATAAAATTTATAGAGTAGCAAATTATCTTATCAATTTATTGTCTATTTTGTACAGAATTACCAACTATGTTAATATAATCATTCAACAAGCCATTTTAAATCCTGAAATTACTATATAGATTTAATGTAGGATGTAATGAGTTTATGAATTTCATCTTGATACAATTTATACTGCACCCTACAAATATATTTTAATCAACTTGCGTAACTTTAGTTAAACTTAACCTTTAGAAAACCACATATGTGGCAACAACGAATTTTCAATCTACTAATATTATTATGTATCACTTTTTTTTCATTGATTGTGTTATTGACGTATATTGACCATAATGAAACTAATAATACTGAAAGTAAAGCCAAAAATTTAATCCAACAAGAACTTGGAATTGCTGTTCAGCAGATAGACTCTGAGCTAAAAATTTTATATTCAGTTGCTAATTCTTTGGTTAAAGATATTAGCAGTGGTGAATTGCAACGTTCAGCAATAAATGATCGATTGGCAGAGATGATGGCAATAACTCCTAATTTATTTGGAATTGGAGTAGCCTATATTCCTTATGTTAATACTCCGCAAGAACGTCGCCAATCACCTTACTATCTTAGCAGAGAGACTAACGAAGATTTAATTCAGCCATTTACTATTCCATGTCCAACAGTTAGTAACATTTCCAAATGTGTAGTTTTTATAGAATATTCTCTTAAAAATATCCAAACATTACCAACTCTTAAAAATTTAGGTAAACAGGCTTCTTTATTAAATACTGAAAATTTAGCTAAAATTGGCTATCAATTTGTTATTTCTAAACAAGGTAATTTTATAACCCATCCTATTTTTGAATATCATAATGAACCTAAAAATATATTTGAAATAACTCAACATGATAAAGTAATTGAACAATTAGCTAAGTCTGCAATTCATAATAATAGCGGTTTTGTGGAATATGTTAATCAAACTACTGGCCAAAATTTATGGGTATTTTATCAACCAATTCCAACTACAGAATGGTCGATGTTTACCGTATTGCAAAAGGATAGTTTTATTGATCCAACTGCCTCTTGGCAACTTTGGATTGAGCTTGGGATTATAACTTTCTTGGTATTCTTATTTTCTTTAATTTTACGAGTTGATACTGGTAATGTTTTTGATTTATGGGTAGCCTCTTGTATAACTTCAGTGTTACTATTGGTTAGTTTATACGTGGTGTGGGATTTTATTGAAACCGGGCCAGTTATTTCCAATCAAGATAAAACTCAGACAATTATTGTTAGTCCAGAAGGATTAACTAGTTTTTTTGATTATACTAAAAATATAACCAATAATCTTACTGTTATTCCCACTGAAATAGTTATTGAACATTTGGAATTTGATGAAAATGATGCAATCAATATTGTCGGTTATGTTAAACAACGATACAAATCAGAAATTCATGATGAAATTACTCGTGGTTTTAGCTTACCTCAGGCAGAAACAACTAAAATTAAAATAATCGATCATTATTTAACTAATCAGACT
The DNA here is from genome assembly GCA_011371325.1 of Thioploca sp. Classification (GTDB taxonomy): domain Bacteria; phylum Pseudomonadota; class Gammaproteobacteria; order Beggiatoales; family Beggiatoaceae; genus DRQV01. The sequence continues at coordinate 5,663 of DRQV01000051.1, read as the reverse complement.
GAGACAATTCGGTGGAGTTTTACTGCTTATATACCACAAGAATTTGATTATTCTAAATATCCATTGGATCGAAGAAGAATAAATTTATTATTTCAACATGTTGATAAAAATGTAATTTTAAGTCCAGACTTTTATCCAATAATGAATCCAAGTTCCCATCCTGGAGTAGAAAAATTAAATTTTTTACATGAATGGAATGTACATAGTAGTTTTTTTAATTACCAACAAAATGAGAAAAAACTAGATTTTTATTTGAGTATAGTTTTACAAAGAGATTTATTAAATCCATTCGTATATCATATATTACCCCTTATAGTAGTATTAGTAATGTTGTTCACTATTTCACTATTACTAGGACAAATAAAAACTTATTTTAATGTAATTCCACCTTTAACAGCATTATTTATTGGAACTTTATTATCTCATATTGGGTTACGTCAAAATATTTCCATGTGGGTAATTCTATATGGTGAATATTTTTATGTATTTACATATACTTCAATTATTTCAGTTTTAATTAACTTTTATCTATTTGATAATCATAAAGAACTTAAAATACTTCAATATAAACAAGGTATTTTATCAAAAATATTATTTTTCCCAATTGTGTTGGGTGAGATATTGAGTATTATGTTGTGGATGTTTATATTTTTTTGAAACTTGACGATAATGTGGGAAGTATTGTGATATTATTAAGATGTGATTATTTTAGAATAGATTCGGATTTTTTATATGGCGGTTCTTCCTCATCAGGTAATGCGGTAAAATTTTCTGAATTTACTCCTTCGCCAAAAGGAAACGGTTTAATATCAGTATTATAGGTTAGATACATTATAATTTGATAGATAAAAGTACTTAAAATATCTCCAAAATATAACAGTTTATCATTACTTTTACCAGATAATAGAACTATCGCAAATTGAAAAAATACTACAATCATAAGTATATTGACTGCAATATAACAAAAAAATGCATACACCAACATAAAAAAGCCGCGTAACCACGTATCAACTTCTAGTATATTCCTCTGCATTTCTTCTCTATTCATATTTAAATAACTCGTTTATAAATTTGTGCAGGAGTTTAAAATTTTAAACCCCTACTTATGAAATTACTTCTTTTGTAAGATAGTAATAACTTCTTGCAATAACTTTTCAATATTTTTTAGGCTTTGTCCCACATTGGCATGATTATTATCACGGGAAATTGGAACATTGGGTCTGTAAGCTCTTGGTTGTTGAGCATAAGGAACATTCCAGTTAGGAACAGGAGGCCTATTTGCCCAAGCTGGAGGAGTGTTTTCTTTACGCATTTTTTCGTGCATTTTTTGCGTTTTATCCATCATCTTCTGGTAATCTTCAAAACTTTTTTTAGAAGTACGGGATTGTTCAATACGTTTTTGCATTTCCTGTATTTTGGCATTGCGTTTTTCCATCATTTCATAATACTTTTTTTGCTGCTGTTCCATCTTTTTTTCTATAATGGCTTTTTGTTCAGCCATTCTTTTTTCCATAGCAGCTTGCTGTTCAGCAATGCGTTTTTCCATTGCAGCCATATATTTTTCTATTTCGGGATTTACTACTTGAGCTGGAGGAGCAATTGGTGCTACGGTTTCTTGGGTTGGTTCGTCAGCAAATACATAACTACCACTAATAGCTAAGGTCATTACTGTTGGTAATAAAAATCTTTTCATTAATCCATTCCTATTGGGTATTTAAGAAAATATTTAACTAGAAAACAGTAAATAGGGTTTAAAAAGTTTGTATCAAGTTACAATTTAAAATTAGTCTTTTATGGGATGATTGTTTTATGAGCTAGAAATTGAGGTTTGTAACTAAATTTTAATAAATATAAAAAGGTAATAGATAAGATAAATAATATTTTGCCAACTATTGGGTTATACTCATGCCAATTAATTGCTATGATAAATAAAGTTAGAGCCACAGCTATAATTAATGCAAGTAGCCAACCTCGAAAATTCATTGGATTTAATAATGATGGCGAGACCATCCAAAGTACATGGATAATAATATAAATCCCTATAAATATTGTAAACATATTTTCTAAACGTGGTTTTAAATTATTAGCAAATAAAGTCGTTCTTGCATTTCTAAACATTTGTTCACTAGTTAAAATCCCATATTCAAATAATTCTATACTACCACCAATTTTAGTTTTATAGGGTGATAATTGTAACTGTTGTTTAGCAATTATACTAATATCTTCTGGTAAAACTGCGATAAAACTTATTTTTAAATCTCCAATTTTAGGTTGTTCAGGGTTTTCACCAATATAATAACTACCATCAGTAAAATGTAATTGTCTATTTGGTAGTCTTTCACGTAAATTTTTTTGTTCTTGCCATAAACCTTGCATTGGAAGTTTTTGATAATGATCCATGTCATTAACCAGTTTGCTTGAAATAATAAAATCGCCTAATATTACTTGTTTAGCAATAAACAGTTTACTTGTAAATGGTAAAATTGGGTTATGGTGTTTTTGGTCATAAAATTTTTTAGAATCGATAAATTGTTCTGACCAGACTTTAGTATAATTGTGTTCAGAATCTTCTTGCCATTGATATGCTTGTATTATTCGGCGCAATTTTATAACATTAACGACTTCAATTTTAAAAATTTTGTCTACTATTATTTCATCTACTATAGCTCTTCCAGTTATGTGAATCAACTTATTATTATTATTCATGTCAATCTGATTAACATTAACTTGGATCACGGAATTTTTGCCTTCGGTTAAGGTTTTAACCTGATAAATAATTTCTGATTCTTGCTTCACTAAACTAATAATTGCCGTAGTACAAAACCATAAGCCTAAAAATAGCCCTATTATGGTTAGCAATAAAATAACCATTCTGGATTGTTGTAATCTTTGGGTAAAATTAGTTGTTAGTTTAGCCATTTATTAAAATGCAGATAAATAATTCACAAGATTGTTGTGATATGGATAGGGCATATACGCAGGCCTATCTCTCATAATATGTTTCAATTTAGTTTCTATCCATATAAATAATCATATTGTAGGGAAAATCCGGTTGCCCATCCCATATCAGGGTAACTACAAGGGATTACCCCTACAAATAATCATGTTTCCGGTTTTGCCCTTAATAACTTTATTCCTATGTCTAGGATGGAAATGTCATATGGAATAAAACTGATTATTAACCATAACGTCCGTCAATTCGTGGATAAATCAACATAACAAAATATATATATAAAAACCAACCAAATACTATTATCCAAAGACCTTGAGAAATGGCTATCCATAACATGTACGAAGAACTATCTAATATTGGCAGGATAACTCTAGCTATAGAACTACATACAAGTAATATAAAAATCCACCATAATGCTTTAGGAGGAGCAAAAATATTTCTACCTGTATGTCCTAAAATAACCCTTGCCATCATTCCAACTGTAAGCATAGCAACTCCACCAAGTGCAAAAGCATGTATTGCTAAATAAGGAGAAATTTCACTAGTAACAACTAGTACTTTTAAGATTAAACCAAATATAATAAATGTATAGGCAACATATAAAACCCATAGTAAGGATTTATTCCAAATACCTTTGGTATGCCAACCAACTAGCCTTATACTATTTATTATCGCAGATAATCCGGCTAGTCCAACAGTTGCGTAAGAATTAGGATCAAATAAATCAGCTATACAAAATAATATAAAAATTAATAAATTACTTTTATCTACCCAACTCCAATTTTTTAGCTGAACTGGATAACCAACTCCTTTTTCAATAAAAAATGGAATCACTCGCCGACCCATAATAAGAATTAAAGTAATAATTAAATATAAACCGGAATATAAACCATAATGAGTTCCATTAGAAACTACATCCAACATGCCAAGATAAAATATAATATTACTGATTAAAAATAACAACATCACACCAACAAAAATTAAATTTTTCCAACTCTGAGTGGTAAAAAATGGCCAAAATACAGCCATGGTTAATAATAATAAAAATAGATTATCAGTCACTGCTATTACGGCTATAGGTATGCCGATAAAAGGCAAAATCCTAGTTACTGCCCATAGTAAAAATAGCAATAGTAATGGATAACCATCTAAGGTTTGTTTACCAGTCCAGTTTTTAATAGCTGTTAATAAAAATCCTGCGATAACAGCCATGCTATAGCCAAAGATCATTTCATGAGCATGCCAAGTTATTGGAGGATATACCTGAATATCCCAAGCAAAATTATATATACCCACCCACAGCAACATAGCTATGATTGCAAAAATACTAGCTCCAATAAAAAAAGGTCTAAAACCTAAATGTAAAAATGCAAACTTTCCAACATTTTTTGGGGGAGCGATGTCGACAATAACACTTGCCACTTTAATACCTCAAATTGTATAAATATATAGTATTAATCAATATATACTGGGGGATAACCGCTTTCCGGTGCTTGAAAATTAGTCACTTATCCTCAGTATAATTCTATTACCATACGACTATTCTTTTTCGTAAATCTTTATATTATACACCACTTCTTTAGGGCTTGTATTATTAGCTAAATAATACACTTTATTCATATTCTAAATAAAGCACTATTCTTAAATTTAAATAAATTAGCTTTTAATAAATTCAATGAATCATTTTTCTTAAAAGAAGATATTATTGAGTTCCACTTCATCAAAGTAATTTATTACCATATCTATATATTTTTCTCGTTGACCAGCATAAATATCACTAAACTGCATTAAAACATTAGCTAAATGTACAGGATCATCTATATTTTCTAGCAAAAATAATTTCTTTCAGAACATTATTAAGTTTAAAATTTTCATAATTTAATTACTTCATGTTGGTAACTACTTTGAATTATAATTAAAGTTTTATTAATGCGTTAAAAAATATTAGTCTAATCTGTAGTATACTTAAAAACTTAAATCTATCTATAAATCAAGCGATGAAAACTTGAAAATTAAACAAACTTACACTACACTAATGTGGTTTTACTCTTATTTATAATAAATCTTGATCAATAGCAAATTACCTAATTGCTTTGTCTATATTTTAAAACAGGTATAAATTTTAATGTCAAAATATTACGATACTATTACTGAATTGGAAAAAAATAAAACTAACCGTGAATATATAATTGGTTGGATGGGTGGCTATTTACAAAACCCTGCTCGTGAAGAACAACGTGTTACCGAGGCTTATGAAGCTGGTTATGAAGATGGTAGTAATGATACTACTGATTCAGCTGCTAAATGGACTTCTTAGTTTAAATTTAGGTTCAGATAAATAATATTAATTACTGATGTTGCTAAGAAAGCAATTATCCGTATTCTTGATTAGGTAATTCTATCTGCGTAATATTTAGTTGATTATATCATTTGTCTGAATTTGAATTATTTTAAAAATGATTCTTTATTTAGATAGTCTATTCATCTAAAAATTTAGTTTATAAGGTTATCTAAATTTGTAATCTATAAATTATTACCCATATATTATCTGCAAATTTTGTTAGAATATCTGGTTTAAATGTTTATATTATCAAGTTTTTAGGAGACCATAATGCCTGATGTAAGCATGTATTGTACTAAAATTTGTCCTTATTGTAATAGAGCAGAACTATTGCTCAATAAAAAAGGTATGCAAGTACGGAAAATTTTT
>DRQV01000050.1 GCA_011371325.1 Thioploca sp. | reverse complement strand
CATACATAATTTAATTCGTCATTTACTGAACTAGATTTATTAGTAAAAAATACTTGCAGAGGTTTCTCCCCAAATAAAGGCGAAACTCTAAATCTAGCTTGTGGCAATATATTTTTAGTTTCAATATCAAAAGTTTGTTCGCCCGTAGCCTGTTGTCCTTCAGCATTGAAAGCGGTCACAGTTACAGTAAATTTCCCTGCTTTGGGATAAATATATGCGACTATAGCTTTATCTGTGCCTATTTCATCACTATCATCTCCGAAATTCCAGCGTAAAAAAGTAGCTTTAAAACTTTCTGGTAAACGAGCAATGAATAAACGTTGTAAGTTTGGCTGCACTACAATATCAATTGGAATCAGCAAATCTGTGGTTTCAGCAAACTCTAAAGTTAATTCATATTTACCCAATGAACCATCTTTAAAACTGGTAGCTTCAATTAATAAATCATCATCTTGCATTGGAATATAACGTAATTTAGCATTGCCATTGCCACCATCTTGATTTAATAAGCGATTAAACTGATCATATAGGTATAAATAGCTATCAAAGTCGTCAGAATTCATGTCAATTAGTAATTCTTTGCCAGCTACTATAGAGGTAATTCGGTATTGATCAGCAAATGCTCCTGAACGAGTTTTGGAATGTTGATCTGAAGTAGCTAAATCACCAGGAACTATGTTTGATTCTCGTAATACTATACCCTTTGGAACTGAGCCGATTGATATGGATTCATTATGATAAGCGTAAGCTTCCTGATCATCTTTAACAGTTAGAGCAACACTGTAGTGACCAGCTTGCGAGAAAGTATGAGTGATTATATTCTCAATTCCACAGGTTATTGGAGTTCCATCACCAAATTGCCAGCAACGTTGGTTAATTTCACCATCTAAGTCTTGGCTAAAATCGGTAAAAATAACTGTGGCTGGAGCTATCAATTGTTCAGAAGCTAATTTAAATGGATAAACTCGTGGTATTTGATTGGTGCTATCAGCCAAAATTTCTAAGCTGTAATTTCCTAATTCATCTCGATCGAAAGAGGTAGCTTCAATATAATATGTTCCAGCTGTTGGGGCAGTAAATATAATTTCTGCATTGGTAGTATTAAGTTCTTTATCATCATTAATTGCTAATAATTCTTGGCCAGTAATATCAGCAAATAGATGTAAATAAGCATTGAAACTAGCTGACATACGAATAGTTACAGTTTCATCAACTGCTAAATTCAACGCATAAACATCTGTTGGAGTTGCAATTCGTTGTAATGACCAATTATCGGTTTTAGTTAATGTACCAGTTCGTAATTCGCCCACATTGAGAAACGGAGCAGAACTAAAATCAGCACCATCTGCATCACGTGGTAAGGCTTGGGCTGGTTTAAAATTGAGAATTTTCTCTCTAGCTAATAGAGGTATGGTTTCATAAATAAAAGTTGGGTTGCCATATATTTGAGTAGCAACTTGATGAGCGGTTGCAACATCCTTGGTTTGAGCTACAAAATAGATTAAGCGTACTGATTGTTTGGCTGGTACTGTAATTTTTGGATAGACCCAGCTTAACTGATTGCCGTCTAATGTATAAGTTGCAGTAATAGGATTGTTAACTTGAGAATGATAGTGCAGTAATACTGGTTTGTTGCTGTCTTCGGTAATGATAAAATTAGTTTGAGAGGTAGCTTCTATATTTGTTCCTAAATTACCATATATTTCCACTTCAATAGTAATATCAGTATTAGTTGGATTGGTAAAAATTTCAGTATACCGGGCAAAGTTTTTAGTTTTAGATACATAAACATTACGATTTATTGTTAAACCGCTACCAGGTTCGGTAAAAGTTCCTAAACGTACTTTCCTACCATCAGCAGAAATTCCATTAACATTACCAATATAGTTCGTACCATTAACTCGTAAACGATACATATTATTATAAACATCTAGTGTTCCATGCTGTAAAATTCCGTCTTTACCTATGTCATATATAAATCCCTCACTGTCAGATAGTTGCAAAGCAATGATTGGATAAGATAATAATAGTAATAAAATAGTTGTTAGTTTTTTCATTATTTAGGTTTCGTTTGATTACTGATAAAATATGATAAAAATCTATTCATAACTATATCATTTTTTGACAGGTATATGTTTAGGAATGGGGCAATTGGAATTACTAGTATAGGTACTGATAAATTTTGCAATTTAATACAAACTACGGACTAAGTCCATAGCAATTTATTTCTTGAGTAAATCTTGTAATGTACTGACTAAATCAATTGGCATTGGAAATATGATAGTATTAGTTTTGCTTTCTGAGGCAATATCATTCATAGTTTGCAAATAACGCAACTGCAAAGCTTGAGATTGACTAGACATTATTTCGGCAGCTTCTCGTAATTTTTCTGAAGCTTGCAATTCACCGTCAGCATGAATAACTTTAGCTCGTCGTTCTCGTTCAGCTTCAGCTTGTCTAGCAATAGCACGAACCATATTATCATTTAAATCTACATGTTTAATTTCTACATTAGAAACCTTAATTCCCCAGGCATCAGTTTGTTCATCTAAAATTTCCTGAATGTCAGTATTAAGTTTATCACGTTCGGTAAGTATATCATCCAATTCATGATGCCCTAAAACAGAGCGTAATGTAGTTTGAGCTAATTGACTAGTTGCCTGTTGATAATTTTCTACTTGAATAACCGCTTTGTCTGGATGAATTACTCTAAAATAAACTACAGCATTAACTTTAACTGATACATTATCTCTTGAGATTACATCTTGAGATGGTACATCCATAACTACAGTACGAGTGTCCATTTTAATCATAGTTTCAAAAAACGGAATGATTACTATGATTCCAGGCCCTTTAATTTTACGATAACGACCAAGGAAAAACACTACTGCTCGCTCATACTCACGTAAAATGGTGAAAGAATAGAAAAAGATAATTAAAACTAGAACAGCTATAATAATAATTAATTGTGTCATGGTGTTTCCTCTTTATAATAAATTAAAAATAATTATCTTAAAATATATCTATTCCTAAGATAGCGATTTTGTAGTAAAATACAGACATTTCTATATTTTTAAGCTTTGATTATATAAATTTTTGGCATGAACCGTTAATTCTCGAAGTCTTTTGAATTGGGACTTATCCAAACCTCTAATTTTCATTTTTAGTGCTTTTTTCATCCAACACCTCTATAGCACGTTGAATATGTCGTTTAGAATAATGTTTCATAGAAAAACAATGTATTAATGATATAATTTCACTCATTAATTCTTGATCATCTAATTTTTCATTACCCTGACCAAACACAACAACAATCTCTGTTCCAAAATGAAGCAACAAATATTTAAATAAATCAAAATCAACACGGCTTAAACGATCTTTATAGCTAATGAACACTTTTTCAACTTGTCCATTGATAACTAACTTTAATAAATCAAAAAATCGTTTTCGGTTCTTGAAATTAATACCGCTAGCAACATCTGAAAATACTTCATCAATTTGAACACCACGAGCACTACAAAAATCTTCAAGTAGTTCAATTTGTCGTAGAAGATCAGGTTTTTGTTTGCTGGTTGAAACTCGTGTATAAATAACATTTAGATTTCTACGTTTTTTACCTAGATACTTATAAACGTCTTCTACATTGTATTCATATTGTCCGTTAGGTTTCACTCTTACTCTAATGGAGTTGTTTTTAACCAATCTACTCAGTTGTCGGCGCGATATTCCAGTAATTTGTAAAACATCTTTAGCTTTCATGCTAATTATTATAGTCATAATATATAGGCATGTCAACTTTTTTCTATTTTGATCGCTATAATATTATCTTTAATTATTATATATTGGAAATGGTAATAATATTAACTGGTATCTATAAATTTTACTAGAGAATTTAAAGTTAAGTAAGTTTATTTGTGCCCAAAAGCTTGCTACTAACATCAGCAGTTTTATACTCTTGTTCAACCATTTTGAATATTTCATATTTAATGGAAAGTAAGTTTTTGTAAATTTTCATTAAGTCCTCAATTTTTGTACTGTCAAAGTTAATAGAAATGAAATATCGGTATTTATTCTCAGCTATTTTTTCTAAAATCACAAAATTCCAAATGGCTCCAACAATATAGGCCCCTTTCATCATTTTAAAATTATTTAATTCTACACCAGCTATCATTTCGGCCAAAAGTTGTGATTCTGGATAATTGCTTTCTTTACCTTTTT
>DRQV01000049.1 GCA_011371325.1 Thioploca sp. | reverse complement strand
GGAAAAATGGTTCAAATACAGTATCTAAAGCTATTTCTGGAATACCATTTCCTCGATCAGCAATAATTATATACAATTGTTTATCCTCATGTATTAAACTAATAGACACTTGTTTAGCATACTTATGAGCATTATCAATCAAATTAACCAAACAACGTTTCAAAGCTTGTGGATTAGAAGGATAAGGTGGTGGTGAATAATTAGTTTCAATTGTCAATGGTAAACCCATTTCTTCATAATCGGCCTGTAAGCTTTCCACTAGAGCTAGAATATCTAAAGGTAGAGCAGTTTCAACAGTATCTAAACCTCGCATGAAATCCAAAGTAGCATTTATCATAGTTTGCATTTCGTCTAAATCTTTGATAAAAGGTTTTTTTTCATCCTCAAACTGTTCTATGCGTAACCTTAATCTAGTAATAGGTGTTTTTAAATCATGAGAGATTGCAATCATAACCCGAGTTCGATCTTCCAAATAACGAGTTAATCTAATTTGCATTTGGTTAAAAGCCCGAATAGCACGGCGTAATTCAATTGGGCAGTTTTCTGACAAAGGTGGATGATGGATGTTACGACCTAAATGTTCGGCTGCCTCAGTTAAAAAGGCCAGTGGACGTGTTACCCAATGGACAGCTAATAATGATAAGGCTAATACGATACTCAATAATACAACTAAAGATAGTATCAACCGCCAAGGAGTAGCAATATCTTCTCTAATTGGATGAGTATGTTCAAACGTTACCCAATTGCCATCTTGCATTTGAATATTAGCGTAAAATGGTTTATGCAGATGTATTTCTAATCCCATGATTTCTAATAATTTATTATCAGAATAAATATCTTTTTCTATCATACATAAAGCTCGCTTACCTATTTTAAAATTTAAATAAGCAACGATATATTCAAGACTGGGTGTATAATTGCCAGGCACACAATCTGAAGATGGTTCTGCTTGCCATGATACTTTTAAATGTAAAGTATTTAATATTACTAATAGTTCATTACGTTTTTCGGCTGGCAAAGAATCTAACATCCGCATAGCTTCAACCATATGCAAAGTTAAATGTTTTTCTTGTAATTTAGCTATTTGCCAATGTCGATCTTTAAATAAAATAATAATGCTTAATACTTGAGCTAATAATAGTCCTATTAATAAGACTAAAACTAATCGACCAAATAATGAAGAAGGTAATGTTTTCATATTGAATTTACTTCAGCAGCCAATTTATAACCAATTCCACGAGCAGTTTGGATAATTTCTGGTTGTTTAGCATTTTCACCTAAATGACGACGTAAACGTCCTACTAATACATCAATACTTCTATCAAAAGCCAATGCTTCCCTCCCTTGACTTAATTCTAATAATTGATCTCGTGTTAATACTCGTTTAGGATGATCTAAAAATACTCGTAATAAACGAAATTCTCCAGCACTTAAAGGAATAACTATCTTTTGTGGTGAAATTAGATGAGTAGAAGTTAAATCTAAAGTCCAATTAGCAAATAATAACTTGGTTTTGGATTCTGTTTCATCGTGACCTGGTAAAGTACGACTTCTACGTAAAATTACTTTAATTCGTACTAATAATTCTCGTGGGTTAAATGGTTTTGGTAAATAGTCATCAGCTCCCATTTCTAATCCAATAATACGATCAGTCTCTTCCCCCAAAGCACTTATTATAATTATAGGAATATTATGGCGAGCTCGTAGATTACGACATATTTCTAAGCCATCTTCACCAGATAACATTAAATCTAATATAACTATATCTACTTTTTTTTCATCGATAATTTTCCATAAACCTTTTCCATTATCAATAGTTGTTACTCGAAAGTTATTTTTTTCTAAGTAGTTTTGCAGTAAATTACGAATTTCTGAATCATCATCAACAATCAGGGCGTGATCAGGTAGTTTTGTCATAAATAATATTGTAAACGAATGTAAACAGAGTTGAATTGGACATATTTCTTAACAAAAAGGTTTTTTTCAGACATAAATGATTTACAAAGTTATGCTTTAATGTTAATCAAAGATTAAGAATTTACTAATATACTAATATTAGCCAATTATCGTAATTGTTAATTAAAAAAATTATTTTTATAACATTTATTGACAATTTGAATTAATGAAAGGAATATTTACTATGAAACATGTAATCGTATTTTTGGGCGTAGTTGGTATGTGTTTAGCAGTATTTGCTTGGATAGAAAATGATAAAATTGAGCAAATTACAGTTCAAAAGAAAGTGAAACAAGATATGACTGTACAGGTTGGAGAGCTTTCTGAAGTCAAATAATAAATTATACTAAATTATGTATTATAACTCAATCAGGTAAGGACATATTTCCTTACCATTTAGCTAGTACAATAAATTTTATTGAACCAACTAATGCTGTTCCATAATTTGCAATTTCACTCCAAAAAAAATCATTTCATATAAAATCTTAGTCTGCTGTTTTATCGTTGTGAAAATGGTAATCCGTTTAATATCAACTTTAAAAATACCTATAAGATTGTCTATTACATTACCTGTAATATTAAGTTTTTTCCAGTAGAAAAATTAATAAAATATACTATAGCAGTTGCAAACAATTTAGCATTTTTATCGGTTAACTGAGACAATGTTATATCTTGAGTTCCATTTAATCTAAGCTTCCAAGTAGTAATAAAGTTTATATCTTGTTCAGATATTAATTTAACTTCAAATATTTCATCAAAAGGTAAACGTTGTGTAGCACTAAATATATTATTCCAATAAATTGATTTAGCTAGTAAATTTTTCCATATAATAGCTTGATCTGTCAATACAATACCTCTGGAATTAGATAATATATATCCAGTATCAAAATAAAATTGGTAGACTTCTTCTTTATTACGCATCGATTGAAATAGTTTTAAATCAGTTTTTAAATTACTACCAGCAAATTTAAAATCCAAATCACTAAATAAACGAGTAGAAAGTATTATCTTAAAATTACGAAAACTATTTGATTTATTTTCAGGCTGAGAAAATATTTGGGTTACTAATTTATTTAATAATAAGTTATCTTTTTGGGATATTTTTAAATTACTACAATTAGATATAAATCTAGTTAAGCAAGCATCTAATAGTTGTAATGATGTTATTGGTGATTGTTCTGTATTTTGATTATCACATAAAGTAATCCAACCTGCTAAAATAGCTTGTTCTTTTTCTGGGATAGTCAATTTTATTGGTTCTAAACCGACTTTATTAAAATTAATAAAATAAACTATTGCTTGAGCAAAAGTTGAGACAGCTTTTTCGGAAATTCTTGATAAACGAATATCTTTATTGTTATTGATTCGTAACTTCCAACCAGTTAATGACAGGCCTCGTTCATAAATTAAAGCGATATTATTTATTTGCTCAAAAGATAATCGTTGTGGATAACCTGCGATATTTTTCCATAAAATAGCCTTATTAGTCAAAGCAATACCACGTGAAAATGGTAATATGCGTCCACTATCATAGTAAAAATAGTATTTTTCTTCTACCTTGCTTAATTTAGGAAATAATTTAGTTTTGGGACGTTGAAAATAGTCAGCAAATTTAAATTCTAAACCTTGTAAATAATAGTAGTTTTCAATCACACTTTGAAAATTACGATAATTATCTTCAAATAGTAATTCTTTATCTAGTATTAATACTTGTTCGACTATTTTATCTAAAGCTAATAAATCATCTGATGATGGTTGTGGATTAATTTTTGTCAGACAACTACCCATCAATTGCAAAGCACTTCTATAATTGCCTTGTTCTTTAAGATTTTGTAAAGACTGTAAATCACTGCATAGTACAGCAGCAGAAATATTCATTGGTAACCATAGCAAGATAAACCAATATTTATACAACTTATCCATAATATTTTCCTATTTATGCTAATCAGAAATTAAGATTTTATATCATTTGCAGGTATCAGATTTTTGAGCAGCAAAATAAGTAGCAATATTTTCAATATCAGTATCATCACCAAACAATAAAGCCATTTGAGACATTTGTGCTTCTTGTCTATCGCCATTTTTATAGGCTTGCATAGACTTAATCAAATATTCTTTATGTTGTCCCGCCAGTTTCGGAAAAAAAGGTAATACACTATTACCATCCGATTGATGACATACTGCACAAGAATCAATTTTCATTTTACCTACTTGAGAAGCTTGAGGTTGTTGAATGCAGGTATCAGATTTTTGAGAGGCAAAATGAGCAGCCAAATCTGCGATATCAGTATCATTATTAAAATATTTTTTTGCTATCGTATACATCGTAGGTACATCTCTAACTTTATCTCGATAATTCTTCATTGTTTTAATAAGATATGCTTCATGTTGGCCTGCTAGTTTTGGATATATCTGAATTTTGCTATTACCATCCATAGTATGACAGCTAATACAATGAATTGCTTTAGTTTTACCAGCTATAGGGTCGCCAGCTGCATGGACATTATTAAATAGCAATAAGCCTATTATAACAATATTTTTCATATTTATAATTCCGTGCATAATGCACGGAACGATTAAGCTTATTGAGCAGCTATCCATTCTGAAATAGCTTTTATGTCGTCCTCAGTGAGGCTCATTGTAAAAGGAACCATAGTTCCAGTCAGACCATTAGCACGTTTTTTATCTTTAATATCTTTAATTTGAGCAATTAAATATTCTGCATTTTGCCCAGCTAACTTAGGGTAAATTGGTTGAATTGGAGTTTTGGCATCAGCACCATGACAGGTATTACAAAGTTTTTGTGTATATAAGGCCCCACCATCAGCAGCAACTGTTACATTGCTAATAGCCAAGCCACTAACTGCAACTAAACCAATACCCAAAGTCTTTAAAATGGATTTCATTAATAAATTTCCCTTAATATGAGGTTGTTAAAATATAAGTATGGAGCAGATAATCCTGCTCTTATGCTATTTTACAATGTAAGTTGCTTATTGCAAAATTTATATTAAAAATTGTAATAATTGATTATATTAAAATATAGTATGATAGAATAATTTATCAGCTATATTGTGTTTAATATTTAATATTATCAATATTATATGTAATTTAAATACTAAATTTTATATTTTGTAACATGGTATTTTTTAATATAAATTATCTTTAAAAGAGTTGTTATTTAAATATGATTTATCAATTAAATAACCTAGATCAAAGTGATTTGATGCAATATTTAGTTAATTATTCAGAATAAGTTATTATTTTGACCAATCTAGTTTTAGAAAATTTAACATATGAACTACTTAGAAACTGAAATAACTAATCGAACAATAATTGGCTTAATTATACTAATAACTAGTTTATTGATGGGGATTATAGGGATATTTTTATTTGATGGTAAGGTTTGGGGATTTAATATTACTCTATTTGGTTTATTGTTAATAACTTTTGTATTAATTATTAGAATTTTTAGCCAATTATATATGGGTTATCGTGAATATTATTTGATAATAACAGGGATATTTTTTACTCTAACTTTAACTTGGCGTGATTCATTGGTATTAAATAGTTTAAGTTATTTAGGTTTGATATTAACAATTAATCTTGCTTTTAATGCTAACACTAAAAAGCTACGTAATCTTGAAATTTCTCAAGTATTCCAAGATTTTCTATTATCTATCAAATATGGTATTCATAGTTATCGTGAATTAATACATGAGGATATCCAATGGAATGAAGTTAAAAATCGTTGGGGTGATAATGTTAATTCTATTTTTAGAGGATTATTGATTGCTATTCCAGTGCTATTAATTTTTGGATTATTGCTAGTAGCCTCTGATGCTAGATTTGAACAAGTAGTTTATGATTCGTTAGATTGGGGATTAAGTGAAGAAGCAGTATTACGTTTTGGGACAATATTTATTATATGTTGTTGGTTTTCTATAGCTATATTACGTGGAACTGTATTAACTACTAATAATCTGTTAGATGAAACATTCCAATTTCCAATTTGGCGACTTGGTTGTATTGAAACTGGAATGATATTAGGGGCGGTTAATTTATTATTTTTAAGTTTTATTATAATTCAATTTAGCTATTTTTTTGGTGGGAATATTTTAGTACAATCCTTAGATGGACCTACCTATGCTATATATGCTAGGCGTGGATTTATACAATTAATAATAGTAACTTTATTAGTAATAATTCTATTAATATTCACTCATTGGTTGTATCGACCTTATAATAAATTTGAAAAAAATCTTTATCAGTCTTTATCTATAATAATGATAATCATGACCATAATTATAGCTGCTTCAGCAGCACATAGAATGTATTTATACACTAGAGTTTATGGATTTACTGAGTTACGTTTTTACACTAGTTTTTTTATGTTATGGTTAATGGTATTGTTTGTTTGGTTTAGTTT
>DRQV01000048.1 GCA_011371325.1 Thioploca sp. | reverse complement strand
CCTATTACCATTACTGTTTATGTTGATAATGATAATAATCTACGGCATTCCATTAAGGATTTGATAGAACGTTATCAACAATATAAAACTGATATTAAATTACGGTTTGTTGATCCTTTTACAGTGCCTGGAGAAGTGAGAGAACGAGGTATAAAAGTTAATGGTGAATTAATTATTGACTATAAAAAACGCTCAGAACATGTACAAGATATAACTGAACAAAATATTACTTCAGCTTTGCAACGAGTAGTGCGTACTGAAGAACGACTGATTGTATTTTTAGAGGGTCATGGAGAACGCACCATTAATAATACTTCTGATCATGACCTAAGTCAGTGGGCTAATTTATTGACTAGCTCTGGCTTCAAAGTACAACCATTAAATTTCGGCCAAATGGTAGCCATACCAGCTAATACTAGTGTGTTAGTTATCCCCAGTCCACGCCGTAATTTATTACCAAGTGAAATAAAATTAATTACTGATTATGTGGATAATGGTGGAAGTTTACTATGGTTACTCGACCCTACCGTGCCTATGCAAGGTTTAGAAACATTAGCTATTAAATTCGGTTTAACTGTACAACCAGGAATGATTGTTGACCCTATTAGCCGTTTTTTGGGAGTTAATAATCCGGCTATAGTCTCGGTAACAACCACTGGCTATAATATTAATCATCCCATTACTACAGGTTTTAAAGATTATCTAACTTTATTTCCTCAAGCTAGTGGTTTAATAGTAGAACCTCCTGAAAATTGGGTAGAAATTCCCCTGTTAACTAGTCACCCCCAAGCCTGGTCAGAAACTGGTGATATGGAAGGTGAAGTTAAATATAATCAAGAAACTGATATTAATGGTCCGTTGAACATTGCGTTTGCATTAATTCATGAAGATTTAGAACATGATGAAGGAGATTATGACAATCCAGAAGAGGATACTGCTGAAATAGATGTTGTAGAAGATACGATTGAAAACTCTCGAGAACAACGAGTTGTAATTGTAGGAGATGGTGATTTTTTATCCAATGCCTTTTTACAATATGGAGGTAATGTTGATTTGGGTATAAAAATTATGAATTGGTTAGCAGAAGATGATGTTTTTATTAATATTCCCATCAAAACAGCTATTGATTTAAATTTAGATTTATCACCTAACACTGCTATTTTCTTAGGAGCTTTTTTTCTGTTTCTATTACCAATAATTTTGATTAGTATTGGTATAGTTGTTTGGCTGAAACGGAGGAAAGCCTAATGAGTAAGCGTTGGTTAGTTAATATAATTTTATTGGTATTGATAATTGCGTTGGGATTACTTGTATTTTATACTTTAGAACAAAATAAACCGGTTGAAAATCCTGTATTAACTGATTTAAAACCTGCGACAGTACAAAGTATACAGATTGAACGCTCAGGTAAACGGTCGATAACTTTATTAAAAACAGCAACTGGTTCTTGGCAAATTACAGCTCCATTTGAATTGACCGCTAATAATTTTCAGGTAGAAAATTTGTTACAAATACTGTCGTTACGTGATTATACTAAAATTGCTAGTTCTAATTTAGCTGAGTTTAAACTTGATAAACCAGCAGTAACCATAAAGTTTGATCAATTTACAGTGACATTTGGAGATTCTTCACCAATTAATTATCAACGTTATATCCAAATAAATAATGCTGTATATTTAATCAGAGATACTTGGTATTATTATCTAACTGGTGATGCTTTGGCTTTTGCTAGTTTAAGTTTGTTGGGCAATGAGCCTAAAATAATTGAATTAGAAACCCCAAATTATCATTTAAAATTACAAGATGCTAAATGGATTTTAAAAACAGTCGCTATTTCTGAAAATATTGATACTAGTATTGATGCTTTGGGAGCGATGATAGATAATTGGCAACATGCTTCTGCTTATGATATAAAATCTTATGATGATGTTACTGATGAAGAGCATGTTAAAGTAACTTTACTTGGTCAATCACAACCAATAAATTTCATCATAGTATCTAAAGCTCCAGATTTAATATTGGCTCGAGAAGAAAAAAAGGTGCAATATAAATTATCCGGAACTCAATATGATAAATTATTCCAATTGCCAATTAAAACGGATATTAAAGACAAAGATTAATTAGGCTAATTATTATGACAAAAGTAAAAAACTGGTTTATTAAAACAATTAATTCAACCCTTGGACAAAAGATGATCATGTCCATTAGCGGGTTGTTTTTAATATCATTTTTGGTAATTCATTTGCTTGGTAATTTAATGTTGTTTAAAGAAGATGGTGGAACAGCATTTAATGCCTATGCTAATTTTATGTCCACCTCTAGTCTCATAAAATTAGTCGAAATAGTTTTGGTTTTAGGATTTGGTTTGCATATTTATACAGCTTGGCGATTGACTAAGTATAATAAACAAATTCGTCCCCAAGCTTATGTTTATAGTCGTCCTGATGTTAATAGTTCTTGGATTGCTCGCAATATGGGTTTTGTAGGATCAATAGTGTTAATTTTTTTATTAATCCATCTATACAATTTTTGGTTCAAATATAAATTTATGGCTGATATGCCGATGATTGCTACTGGTGAGTATAAAGATTTATATTCATTTTTGAAACTAACTTTTATTGAGGAATGGTGGATTTCTGTTTTTTATATAATAGCGATGATATTTTTTAGTTTACATTTAGCTCATGGTTTTGAAAGCTCATTACAAACTTTAGGTTTATACCATAAAAAATATACTCCTATGCTTAAGAAATTAGGATTGTTATTTGCCATTATAGTTCCAGCTGGTTTTGCAGTTATGCCACTTTATTTTTTAAGCCAGTTTTTTCTAGGTAACTACTAAAAATATAATTTCACCAATGGTTGTTTAACAAAATTTACATTTAATTAAGAGTTAAATAACCATAGATGAAGCTTACTGAATTAAGAAAATTATTTTTCTTCTATCACAAATTTAGACACTCCATTTATGTCTAACTTTCGTTCTAATACTGGATAAAAAGTGAATAATTTATCTTGTTGAGGAAAAAACTTTTTATCTAATTTCATAGTCGATAAAGCTTCTTGTAATTTACTTAGATTGGTTTTAGTGACAGTAAAAACAAATGGTAATATTTTTTCCTGTTCTTTACCAAAATCTCGGTCTTTCTTATCCCATTTACGTCCTACTTCACCGGTTTGCAATTGAAACACTTCATCTATATTAATTCCTTTATCTTCAAAGTGTTGGAATATATGAGCCAATACTCCTGGCAAATCATAACAAGAGCCTCTTACCATCCATCTTGAAAAATATATTTCATCATTATTACGAAATTTTTTAATTAACCGTTGTGAATCAGAATTACAATTTTTATGGCTTAATACATCAGCTAACATAGCACATGCTGTAGGTTCTGGGCCAGCACCTTTACCTTGCATATCAGTATAAACTAAATATTTAGAATAAATTTCTATATAATTATCAGGCCCTTGTATAGCAGCAAGCTTGCTAGATTTAGGTACTAACATTGGATAGACTAAAAAAAAAGGTTCTGGCTGAGAACCAGATTGAGCGATTGCCACTAATTTAATAGTACTATCAAGATATTTACTAGCATAGATAAAATCTACCGAACGAATTCGATCAAAAGCTTTATTATCATCAATTCCTCTAATTAAATCTGGATTTGGGGTAGCCTCAGTTCCAAATGCAATTCTGGATAAAATTTGGAGTTTATAAGCTGCATCCTGCCCATCAACATCACCAGCTCCACCAGGTTCAGCATATCCTTTTGCTACTGACTCATCTAATACCATATCGTAGGTTTGGTTCTCGGAAGTATAAATAGTTTTTTCCATTTCATCCAACATAAAATTGGTAGTGCCATTTAAAATTCCAACCATTCCTTGTACTTCATCAGCAGCTATATGTTCAGAAAGTGATCTAATTAAAGGTAAACCAGCGGCTACAGCAGCTTCTATACGAACATCATTACTATTTGAACCAAAAAACTCAGGCAAATGATTTGCTACCATTGCCTTATTGGCAGTCACAAATAATACTTCATCGCCCCAATTTAAATTATCCCGTTTATATCTTAAATATTCAATGGCATCAATAGCACCAGTTGCTTCAACTATAACATCTACTTTGTCATTTTCTGATTGTAATTTATCTTTCGATTTAATGAAGCGGAGCTTCTTACCTAAAGATTTTTCAATCTGTTTACGAGCCTCTTTTTTAGCTTTTTTACTTGGGCTTCTATCTAAAATCCATTTAATTTCTACCTTATTAGAGTTTACTGCTTGTCTGGCAACTTCTTGATTAATATTGCCAAAACCTATAATACCGATTGTTTTCATATTTAAACCTTGTTATTTAATTAGGGATTATCCCTCAATTTGGCAAAATTACTGATATTAACGATGAATTGGAAACATTATTGTATCTTTAATATTTGGGCTATCTGTCAGAAGAGCTAACATCCTTTCTATTCCCATTCCCCAACCGGCTGCTGGTGGCATACCATGTTCCAAAGCCAACAAAAAATCTTCATCAACTTCCAGTGCATTTTCGTCACCATCTTGAACTGCTGCTGCTTGTATTTCAAATCGTTTCCTCTGTTCAATCGGATCTGCTAATTCACTATAAGCATTCACCACTTCCCAACCATTTACAACCAATTGAAATCTATCAACTATACTGCTATTATTATCATTAGTTCTAGCCAAAGGTGATAGTTCTATTGGATGACCAACTAAAAAAGTAGGATTAATTATAGATGGACGAGCGGTTTTTTTATACAATTCATCAATGAGAGAACCTCTACCAAGATTGGCAATAGCCTTTTCATCCAATAAGTTACGTTGGATAATTTCAGTACGTAATTCCTCTATATTTGGAAATGCGTTTATGTCTAAATCGGCTTTTTCTATTAATAGTTCTCGAAATGATAAACGTGGCCAATCACCAGAAAAATCAATATCTTGTCCTTGATAATTTATTGTATTGTTACCAATTACAGCCTTAATTACATATTTTAACATTTTCTCAGTGAAAACTATCAAATCTTCAAAGTTCCAATAAGCTGCATAAAATTCTAACATATGAAACTCTGGCCAATGAGCTAAACTCATACCTTCATTGCGAAAACAGGTTGCTATTTCATAAACTCGGTCAAATCCACCTACCAAAGCTCGTTTCAAATATGTTTCTGGTGCAATGCGTAATTCTGCATCTATGTCAAGGGCATTGTGATGGGTTTTAAAAGAACGGGCTAATGCTCCAGACTTTTGAATTTGAATAGCTGGTGTATCAACTTCGATAAAATTATGTTCTTCTAAAAATTTCCGTAATACTTGTTTTAATTTTGCTCTTTTAATATATATATTTGCAACTTCAGCATCAGTACTGGTTAATAAATAACGTTGTTTCAGTCTAGCTTCAGAATCTTTAATACCATGATATTTATCTGGTAATGGACGTAGTGACTTACTAAGAAATGTCCATTTTTGCACTCCTAAAGTTGGTTCACCTTTTTTTGTTGTATAACGTTTTCCATGTATTCCTATGAAATCTCCTAAATCAACGCTATTCATGAATAGGTTAAAATTATCCTCACCCAATTCATTTTTTTTCAATGATATTTGGCCACGATCTAAAGCATTACCTATAGTTACAAATACTAGTTTTCCAAATTTCCTGATAGACAGCACTCGACCTGCCATGGATGCTATGCTATTTTCTTCAAGTTCTTTAAGTTCTCCAATTTTATTAGTGCATTCATAACGATCTGGATAAGCATTCAAACCAGAATCTAGCAAGTTCTGCATTTTGCTAATTCGTACTTCCGTTGTATCTTCAATTTTGTTTTTCATTTTTAGTTATATATTAATAAGTTAATCATTGAAAGCAGATTAGCAAAAAAAATACTAATTTGCAAGTTATTTGTTGAGTTTAAAGCTATCGTATTTTTAAATTTGAAAACTTCTGTTATAGGCATTTATTTAATTGTTGCAAACGTTTTGGAGTTCCAATATCTAACCATTGGCCTTGGTAATATTCACCTGTAACTTGATCAAGTTGCATGGCTTTAATTAATAAGGGAACTAGAGAAAAACGTTTAGAAGTACAATTATTAAATAGATTAGGATGATAAATTCCAATACCACTAAAGGTTAAACAAGGATTACCAGTTGAATAAACTTGTTGCTGTTGTAAATGGAAATCACCATGTGGGTTATGTGGGGGGTTATCAACCAAAATTAGATGAGCCAGTTTAACTGGTATACAAATTAGATCAGCAAATGGATAAGCACACCAAATATCGCTATTTACTACTAAAAATGGTGAATTACCTAGTAATGGCAAAGCCTGAAAGATTCCTCCACCAGTTTCTAGTGCAGTAGTTTCTGGTGAATAGAATATTTTAGCTCCATAACGTCGGCCATCACCCAAAGTTTGCTCAATTTGTTCACCTAAATACGCATGATTAATCACTATTTCAGTGAAACCAGCCACAACTAAATTATTCAAATGGTATTCGATTAAGCATTTATCTTTTACTTTTAATAAAGGTTTTGGAATTTTATCTGTCAAAGGCCGCATTCTTTCTCCACGCCCAGCTGCAAGAATCATTGCTTTCATTATAATCCTTTTGCCCATTGTAATAACATACTAAATACATCTCCATTTTTTTCAATATGTTCAACTTGCACTGGTAAGTAATGTAATTTTGAGGCACACCATAAGGTTGTTCGGCGTTTACTTGATACTCGTTCATATTTTAAAGTTTCAAACGTTCCCATACCAGTATCAATAGACTCTTTACCAAGAAATTTAGGAGTATAAATACTAATTTTGCCTTTATTAATAACTTTATATTGTAATTCTCGTTTACCCTGTTGTAATTCCTGCATTAATACTACTTGATATAGCAATCTGTCTAAAGTATTCTCTTCTAACTTTATACTATGAGTTTGACCTTTAAATTTATTAGTCGCTATATTTCGTAACCAATCAAATAGAACTATTGTTAGTCGAGATTTTTTACCAGTTTGATAATAAATATATTCTAACGGCCTGATTTTATCATCTTTTTTAAGAAATATACTACGTTCTTTAATACCAATATCTTTAAAAAAAGCAACTAAACCAGTAGTTTTAGCTATACTTTCAAATTCAAACTTACCATCTTTTCCAACACTCAGAGTACGAGTTCCTTTACCAACCGGAATTCCTTTTGCGTATAATGAATATCCAGCAGTAAATGGAGGAGGAAAATTATTTTCAGCCCATAAATCGCTAGATAAAATTAATAAAATAATAATTATTTGTTGCATTGAATTGTTCCTTAATATTTAGATTAATCACTTAGCTGATAATTTTAAAATTATTATCTTTAAACTTTTTTGAAGTAAATTTTTAGATGAGATTCTAACGTTTTCTAAATGTAGAAACATATGACTTCTCCGGAAAGCAAGTTAGGGTTATATCCTGAATAATAATACTGCGAAAGCTGATGCTGTAACTAAGACACATTAAATATTAGAATAATCAAATAAAGTTCTTGTAACTGGACAGAATTTGGGATTTTTTTAGCCAGAAAATCTTTTCGATAGATCAACAAATATTTTCAAAATCAGTGATCATTTTAATGTTTTAAAATTAATTCCAATACCATTTTACTTCCAAAATATGCGAGCATTAGTACTGTAAAACCACTAATAGTCCAACGAATTACTATTTTACCTCGCCAGCCATAATTCCAATGTCCCCATAATAATATTGCAAATACGCACCAAGCAGTGATTGATAAAATAGTTTTATGGACTAAATGTTGGTCAAAGATATTTTGTAAAAAAAATATACCACTTAACAAGCTTAAGCTTAAAAATATGAAACCAATACCAATCATTTGAAATAATAAGGATTCCATAATTTGTAATGGTGGTAGTTTTTTTAATACCCAACCTGGATGTTTTCGGTGCAAATTATAATCTTGCAAAGCTAAAAATAAAGCTTGTATAGCAGAAATAGTTAATAAACTATAAGCTATTACGGATAATAAAACATGTAAAGTAACTCCAAATTCGGTATTAATTGGTAAAATTCTTTCAGTGGTAAAATAACTTTCCAATCCTATAGTGAACGCAGCTATTGGAAATAATATAATAATTAAGTTTTCCACTGGTTGACGTAAAATGCTTAGTAATAACAATATTGAAATTACCCAAGCCATCATGGAAGCTGCGTTAAAAAAACCTAAATTTAAACCGGTTGGAGTAAGTATACTTTGTTGTAATATCAACGCATGAAAAATAACTGCCAACCCTCCAAATAATAATATTAAATATTTAGACATAGTCTGGTAAATTTTGGTAAATGAAGCTAAGATATAGAAAAAAATTGCAATAATAGTAAATAGGTTCACAGTTTCCATGATGTAATTAATCAATTTGAGGTGAATTTTAAGTCGATTTCAAAAAAATCCTTATTCACAATTTGGCTTGAAATTGAATTATAAATCGTAATATAATTGTTCATAGGAATTCAATAGTAAATATTATAATAAATGAGACACAATTCCATCGGCTAATTTTGGTTCAAACCAAGTTGATTTGGGAGGCATAATTTTTTCGGCATCAGCAACCAACATTAACTGTTTCATACTAGTAGGATATAAAGAAAAGGCAACTTGCATTTCATTACTATTAACTCTTTTTTCTAGTTCTGATAAACCACGAATCCCACCTACAAAATCGATTCGTTTGTCGCGCCGTAAGTCTGTGATATTTAATATTGGTTGAAAAATATTATCAGTTAATAAACTTACATCAAGACTAGCGACTGGATCATTAAGAACTTTATCAGGATGGATGACTAGTTTATACCATTTTCTATCAAGGTACATACCAAATTCACCATTTTGTTGTGGTTTAACAGCAGAATCACTTGGTATAACTATGAAACTATTGGCTAGTTGGTGTAGAAATTGTTCAGATGTCAAACCGTTTAAATCTTTAATTACCCTATTATAAGCAAGAATTTGCATTTGGTTATCAGGAAAAATTACAGTAAGAAAATAGTTATAAGCCTCTTCGCCAGTATGCTGTGGATTATCTGCTTGTCGTTTAGCTGCTACACGTGAAGCCGCCGCAGAACGATGATGGCCATCAGCGATATATAGGCAATCCATATTATCAAAAGTAGTAGTAATAGTTTTAATATGTTCTAAATCATTAACTATCCATAAAGTATGAATAACACCATCATCAGCTGTTACTTGTACTTCTGGCGGTTGTTTTACCAAATTATTAACTAGCTTGTCTATATCTGGATGATGCTTATAAGTGAGAAAAACAGGACCTGTTTGAGTATTCAGAGCGTCAATTTGTTGTACTCTATCATCTTCTTTATCAGGACGAGTTAATTCATGTTTACGGATTCGATTATTATTGTAGTCAGTTACATTAGCAGCAGCTACTAAACCTATTTGATAATGATCATCCATAGTCAAACTATATAAATAATAACAAGGTTGAGCATCTTGTTGGAGAATTTCAGCAGCTAACATTTTATGTAAATTTTCCTTACCTTTAGCATAAACTATAGGACTGTGAGGATCAGTATCAACTGGTAAATCTATTTCTGGTTTAGAAATATGTAAAAAGCTCCAAGGATGACCTTTGGCACGTAATCGTGCTTCCTCAGTATTGAGAACATCATAAGGTGGTGCAATTACATCAATAGCATGTTTGGGACGCAAACCAGCAAAGCTACGAATTAGTGGCATATATGATTCCTTAATGTAAAATTTAACTAAATTGCCTGTCATGATTTAAATATAATTATACAGGTTGATTAGCAAACTATAATTGACAACAGAATGCTATTTTTTATAATCAACAGTTTTATAAAAAATTTGGATGATTTTTTACCTTGAAGATATAGTTTATCCATAAATCTATCTAAATTTTTCTAAAAAATCTTTATTAATTTATCTTAGGTATTTTAAAATATGCGTATTAATCAACCGGTAGATCCAGTTATTAGAAAAAGAGTTCGTATTACTGAAAATTCATATTTTATTACAAAATGGTTGTCTATATTAGTTATTGTTGCCATTATCAGTGGTGGAATTTATTTTGGTATGCAATCTTCAATTGTTAACCAAGAAACTTCTCTAATTTCAGTTCCTAATAAAATATCAGATATTCCAATTCAAGATGTTAATTCCATTGATATTTCAGATAAATTATTGAAAGATAATTCTGCTGAAACATCTCAAATTAATTTGATGCCAGTTACAATACAATTACCTGTAAAATCAGAAGTTAAACCAATAATTGATATTCAAAATACACATTTAGAAACTTTATTAAATAAAGCTAATAAGCAAATTGCTATGAAACGTTTAACTTCGCCCAAAGGCAATAATGCTTATGAAACTTATCAAATTATATTAAAAGAATATCCTCAACAAGCACAGAAAGTATTAGATAATATTGTAGCTTGGTATTTTACACAAGGAAAAAATTTTATTAATAAAAATCGTTTGACAACTAAATTTAATGGGCGTAATAGTGCTTATAAAATGTATCAAAAACTTGCAAAGATTGCTCCCAACCATAAAGATACTAATGGTTTATTAAATCTTATTATTACAAAACTTGATGAACGTGCTAAAATCCAGTTGAATAATGATAAGTTGATAAATAATGCTTATATTATCTATCAAGAACTTTTTAAAGTTGCACCGGATAACCTTAAAACTAAACAGTTATTAACTAATATTATCAATAAGTTATTAGCTAAAGCTAAAAAACAGATGGCTAAACAACAATATTCAACTCCAAAAGATAACAATGCTGTTGATACTTTTAAATATATTCTAACAATCGCTCCTGATAATATTAAAGCTAAAACAGGATTAAAAACAATTGTAAAAAAATATTATAAATTAGCTTTGCGTAAATATAAACAAGGTCGTTATAAAGGCAGTATGACTTGGTTAGAAAGAGGTTTGAAGGTTTCTTATAATGACCCTGAATTGAATGATTTAAAAAAACAGGTCTCTGAAAAAATTAAATAGTATTTAGATAAATTTTCACGGATATTATTTTTTTAACTCTTTAATTAAAAATAAAATAATTAATAAAATAATCCCTGCACCGATGAACATACCAATAAATAATGAATAGTCAAAATAATAGTTGTCTGAATTTGGATCGTATGTAGTACAGAAAAATCGTACTTTACTAAGTAAGCCTTCTAGAAATGGTTGATTCGGTTTGGATTGACCGAGTATTAATTGTTTGAGTGGTTCTACTAATAATGGAGTATCAAATACTTCACCATATATTTGCCGATAAACTTTACCATTTCTATCAATTATAGAGGCTTGTACTATATGATCATAACCACGTGGTGAAGGGTAAAACCTAAAACCTAAGTCTTTAAGCAGAGCATCAATAGTATTTTTATCAGAGCTTAAGTAATACCAATTATTTATATCTTTAATACCTTGTTGATTTGCAAAATAACGCATAGTTTTTGGATTATCTAACTTGGTATCAAAACCTATAGTTATTACATCAAAACTATCATACCCAAGAGCCTCTCTAGCAATTTTTATCACTCTTGCCAAATTACGGGTGGTCATGGGACAGGTATAATAACAACTGGTATAAACTAAACTTAATACGAATGGTTTATTACGTTTTAATACAAATGGTTGTTCATTGCTATCGATTAGGATATAGTCACCAATAGTATTACCAATAGCATCTTGGCTATATTTTAAAGTGGCTTTATAATCAAAATCTGTTGGTTCTGCTGCGTATACTATGCTGATTAAAAAAAATAAGCTGGTTAATAATTGCTGCATAAGAAAATAATTTTAGGTAATTTAGCGAAGGGAAAAAATCTATTTTTGTATTCAATTAGTATTTAATGTAATTGAAAATTATGCAGAGTTAAAGGGTGGATTGCATTTGGTGAACTGAGATTAATTCGCATTTACTAGTAGTTTAATTGGTGAGCCTAGCCCACCATGAATGATCTTTAGCTTAACTAAAGCGTTCTAGCAACCATTTTTCT
>DRQV01000047.1 GCA_011371325.1 Thioploca sp. | reverse complement strand
GAAAATATGGGAAATAGTGGTTTAGGTTATTATGTCGATAGACTTGGAGTTGTTTCTGCTGCAATTGGAGCTTTTTTTGATGATTTGGCAACAGCTGGTAAAGACGACAAGGTTGTACTAGCGACACTAACAGATTTTGGACGTAGAATACGAGAAAATGGTAACCGTGGCACTGATCATGGAACAGCACAGGCGATGATGATGGTTGGTGGTGCTTTAAATGGAGGCCAAGTTTATGGAACATTCCCTGGTATTAGTGATAGTGATTTATATCTTAATACAGATTTAAAAATGACAACCGATTTTCGTTTACCCTACAGTGATTTGGTACGTAACTTTTTAGGTAATCCAAATACTGATTTTGTTTTCCCAGGATATACTGGCGGTGACTCTATGGGATTGTTTCCTACAGATTTAATTTTTAAAAATGGTTTTGATTAAATCTCAAAATCACAAGGATAAATTTAAGCCCAATACTAATTTTAGACTCATTTTGTATTGGACAGAGTTGTGTTCGCATGAATGACAATTTCAGTCTATATTTGTTGTTTCTTCACTAAAAACATACCTGCAATTAAATAGTTACGAAAAATTAATACAAATAGAGGTGATTGATATGAATATCACAAAAAGTTCAAACATATTTTTTACATTGGTGTTTGCTTTGTTTAGCAGTGTTGTTTACTCTGATTCTTTTAACTTAAATCCTCCTTGCGTTGCTGGAACTGGAACTGACTACCCTGTTGGTCCTGGTCAAGCGTACTCGAATATTTCAGATGTGCCCTGGGGCAATTTAGGTCCAGGTGATACTGTTCGTATTTATTCGAGATCAGTACCCTATAAAGAGAAGATAATTCTAAGAACCAGTGGAACAGAACAAAACCCCATTAGAATTTGCGGAGTGAAAGGGCAAAATGGAGCAAGGCCAATATTAGATGGTGATGGTGCAATCAACGACCCAGATGATACGGATGCCTATAGTACCTATGCACCGATGGAAGGTTTGGCAATGATTTTGATTTATAATCATGATTATGATATTAAAAATGGCAATGTTATTATTGATGGGTTGCACATTAAAAATGCTAAAAATACGTTCAGTTATACAAGAGTAGATGGTAGCAATAGTATCTATGAAAATGGTGCTGCATGTATAAGACTACAAGCAGGAGATAATATCGTTATCCGAGATAATGAAATTGAAAACTGTGGTAATGGCATATTTACTATGTCGCAAGGATATAATGAGGCTCATTTAACAAGAAATATATTAATAGAAGGTAACTATATACACGGTAATGGACAAGTTGGTAGCTATTCTGTACATGGCTTGTATATCCAAGCTATTGGTGCAACTTATCAATATAACCGTTTTGGAGCAATGGCTACGGGAGCAGAAGGAACTACTTTAAAAGAAAGAGTTGCAGGATCTGTAATTCGTTATAATTGGTTTGATGCGGGAACTAGCTCTCGTTTTTTAGATTTAGTTGAAGTTGAAGATGCTAGTGCGTGGTATATTGTACAGGAATATCTTGATAGCTTAAACGGAGCCAATCCAGATCCGCAACGTTTGTTACTTGTTCAGGAAGCTGAAAATAGATATCGTAAAACATTTGTTTATGGAAATTTTTTCAATCATATTGGTAGTGTGACTGATTCGGCTAGCCTAGTTCACTATGGTTGGGATAATGATATTCTACTTGCTAGAGAAGGAGTATTATATTTTTACAATAATACAGTGTCAATTCAAGAAGATCTGAATGATAGTTGGCGTTTTAGGCTTTTTGATATGCGTAATAATTTTGGAGGAATGCCGAAATCAAAGGAAACAATAGAAGCATTTAATAACATAATATATTTTCGCAATGAATCGGAAGGAGCAACTCCAGCATATTTATGTATGAGTAATAATGGAGGGACAGTAAACTTTGGTGTAAATTGGATAAGCAATTATAATCAGAGTGCAAATTTAGCAAATTGTTATTATGGAGATACTAATGATGAGCCAATATTAAATAATTTAAATAATTTGATAGATGGAACAAATGCTCCAACACCAATAAACTCTAATCTACAAACGGTTAATACACCTTTAATAGCAGATAATGCTCAAGCAATTCCCACCGAGGTTAATACGGAAAACCCTATAGATTATGAGTATTTGATACATCAAAGTAGAAAAAATCGTATATCTGTAAATGATTTAGGAGCGATGGAAATTGCTCCTGATATAATTTTTATAAATGGTTTTGAGCTAGACTAGTATATATTATTAACCCTGCGGCATAATATTCTAGGATTAATATAAAACTAAATGCAAGTTACCAATGAACCATCTGGAGTTAAATGAAATTATTGCCCTATTATAGTTTTAGTCATAGATTGCCTTATAATAAGCAGCAGGCAGTTGCAAGGGTGTTTGAAAATACTGAAGCCAATTCTTTTGGAAAAACGCATAGTAAAACCAAAACATTTATTGGAATATTGACTGAAAGTAGTTTTAAGATTAAAAAAGGTTTAAAACAAAAAAAATCATTTATGCCAGTTGTGATTGGACAATTGAGTGATGATGGTTACTATTGCCAATTAGCTGTGATAATGCGTCCAGCTCTTTTTACCCTAGTCTTTATGTTCATTTGGTTCGTTTTTTTCATCAACAGTTCAATTGGGTTTTATAAAGCAACTTCTACAATAAGCCTATTGTATTTAGGTTTGATTATATTTGGCTATTTATTGATGAATTTTGCATTTTGGCATGAAGTATCTGAGACAGAAAAAGCAATCAACCACGTATTTGGAGTCAATGAAGTTGCAGATTAAGGGTAAAAGGATAATTTTAAAAACACTAAATGGTTATGTAATTTAGGT
>DRQV01000046.1 GCA_011371325.1 Thioploca sp. | reverse complement strand
TCCATTTAGCATTTTTTATTACCCGTTAGATTATTCTCCCATTTCAGCCAATAGATCCATCTGATGTTCCCGTTTCAATGGTTCGATCAAATAATTCAAATTACCACCCAATATATCATCTAACTTATACAAAGTTAAATTAATTCGGTGATCTGTAATTCGGCCTTGAGGAAAATTATAAGTACGGATTCTCTCCGAACGATCACCACTACCTACCAAATTACGTCTAGTTTCTGCTTGTTTAGCCTGTTGCCGATCTTTTTCTGCTTTCAATAATCTAGATTGCAATAATGACATAGCTCTAGCCCGATTTTTATGTTGGGAACGTTCATCCTGACATTCCACCACAATACCACTGGGTAAATGAGTAATCCGAATTGCAGAATCAGTCTTATTAACATGCTGTCCACCAGCTCCCGAAGCTCGAAAAGTATCTACCTTTAAATCAGCCGAATTAATCTCAATTTCATCAATTTCATCTACTTCTGGCATTACAGCTACTGTACAAGCAGATGTATGAATACGGCCTTGAGCTTCTGTTTCTGGTACTCGTTGTACTCGATGACCTCCAGATTCAAATTTAAAATGTGAATATACCCCTTGACCACTGATTCGCATAATAATTTCTTTATAACCACCATGATCACCTTCATTTTGACTGATAATTTCTATATTCAAATTTAACTGATCAGCATAACGATTATACATTCGCATTAAATCACCGGCAAATAAGGCTGCTTCATCACCACCAGCACCAGCTCGAATTTCTACAAAAGTATTATGATTATCATCTGGGTCTTCTGGTAACAATAACAATTGTAATTCTTGTTCTAAATCTTCTTTATTATCATTTGCTTGTTCTAATTCTTCTTTAGCCAAATTTCTAATTTCAGTATCTTCATCCTGTAACATTTCTTTAGCGGATTCAATAGTTTTTAAATTTTCCTGATATTTTTCAAAACTAGCAACAATTGGTTGAATTTCTGCATATTCTTTGGATAAATCTTTAAATTTATTTTGATTATTAATAATACTAGGGTCAGCTAATAAAGCATTTAGTTCTTGTAATCGGTCGGTTAAATTTTCTAATTTATTATGAATGGAATCTTTCATGTTTTTTTAGTTTCAATATTAAGAATATACTTAAACAGGTTTTACCTATAGCCATCGATGAAATTTGGTTATGTTAAATTATCATCAGGCAGTTGGAATAACTGTTGAGTGGCAGTTATCAATTCGTCTTGTCCGTCATAACTAGCCTGACGCAATTGTACACAAGGTGAATGCATTAGAGTATTAGTAAGAGTATGAGCCAGATAATCAACAACTTCATAAGGTGTTTTACCATTATCAAGCATACGTTTAGCTTTGTTAACTATATTATTTTTATGCTCTTGAGTTTGTTCCCGCAAATTACAAATAGTTTTTACCACATCCAAAGAACGCCACCAACTTATAAAATGAGTAACTTGAGTATCAATTATTTCCTCTGCTTTGAGAGCTTCTTGTTCTCGACAACGCAAATTATCTTGAATTACTTCATTTAAATCGTCAACGCTATATAAATATATATCATCCAAATCTCCCACTGACGGTTCAATATCACGTGGCACTGCAATATCAACCATAAATATTGGCCGATGTTTACGAATCTTAATCGCTTGTTCTACCTCAACTTTACTTAATATATAAGTTTGACTTGCAGTTGAGGAAATTACCACATCAGCTTCAGCAAGATGAGCGGAAATTTCTTCTAAAGTGATTGCAAAACCAGAAAATTCTTTGGCTAATTTACTAGCTCGTTCCAAAGTACGATTAGCAACAATCATTCTACCTAACTGATTTTCGTGCAAATGCCGAGCAGCTAATTCAATCGTCTCTCCTGCTCCAATTAATAAAGCAGTATTTTCTTTTAAATTACCGAAAATTTGTTGAGCCAAACGTACTGCTGCAAAAGCCACGGAAACTGGGCTAGAACCAATTGCGGTATCAGTGCGTACTTGTTTAGCAACTGAAAAAGCATATTCAAATAATTTATTTAATAAACGTTTAGTAGTTTTATTTTTTTTAGCTGTATTATATGCTAATTTAATCTGTCCTAAAATCTGTGGTTCACCAAGTACCATTGAATCTAATCCACAAGCAACTCGTAATAAATGACGAACTACCTCATCTTTTTCATAGATATATAAATGATTTTGTAAAACTTGGGTAGGTATATTATGATAATGACTTAACCAATTATTAATAGTTGTAACATTTTTACCATTTTCATGTTCAAATACACAATATAATTCAGTACGATTACAAGTTGATATTATTACAATTTCTGTTGCTAAATCATGTTCGACAATATCGTGTAACGCATGTTTAAGTCGTTCTGGTGAAAAGTTTACTTGTTCACGTACAGAAACTGGGGCAGTATTATGATTGAGGCCAAAAGCAAATAATTGCATGTATCTAAAACTTTAACCAATGTGAAATTCTGAATTATATCACTTTTAATTAATATTTGAAACCGAGTTGGACGATAGAATATCTTGGTTAAAATTATGATATTATTAATACTTAAAACAAATTAAATAGTTATGGTATATAGTAATATATATTTTAACTATTTGATTAAACTATCTTTTTAAATTGTAAATATGTATTTTTGACGAAGATAAATATTTTAATAATTCTTAATTTTATACTTTATTATTAGATGTATTTGTTATACTTAAAATATTCATAATTTATAAGTAATATTTTCAATTAAATAGAGTTAAACTGAGAATCCCATGAGCTTATTGATGGATGCTTTAAAGAAAGCTGATGAAGTTATTGATACCAAACAATCTACCAATATAAACGAAGATTCTAAACTAGAACAAGAATTATTACCACAGTTTGAAATAGATTCTCAACCAATTGGAACTTCTGAACAAATATTTGAGCAAGATAATACTTATATATCTGATAAATGGGATGATGATTTTTTACCACAATTTAAAGATGATCAAGTTGAAAATGATGAGTTAGATAATTTTTCAAATTCTACATCACAGAGTAATTTAGCCGAAGATAATGTAGAACCCAATAAGTTAATAGAACCATCGACTGAAATAAAATTACCTAATACTGAAAATTT
>DRQV01000045.1 GCA_011371325.1 Thioploca sp. | reverse complement strand
GTAAAGATTATGGGAATAACAGAAATTATTTTTAAACCTATTGAACTTGACGAATTAATTAAACAAATTGATAAGATTTTGGGATAGTTTGTATTTCAAAATAATAGGTAACAAGGATTAATTATCTAGTTTAATCTGGCAAGCATATCATAGAGATTAATGTTAATTTAAGCTACTAGTTTCGTTTACTATAAACAAAAGTTATAATTTTTACATTGACAATTACCTAAGGTAGGAAACTATGTTACAAAATATCATGGCTGTAGCTACAACCTTACATATTCTATCCGTTATAGTATGGATTGGAGGGATGTTTTTTGCACATATGGCATTACGTCCAGTTGTGGCTAATTTATTAGAACCACCCATACGATTACAAGTAATGGCACAAGTTTTAGAACGCTTTTTCTTATGGGTATGGATTGCAGTAATATTATTATGGGCGACAGGCCTATGGATTATTTTTGGTTTTTTTGATGGAATGGCTAGTATAAGAATATCAGTTCATATCATGTTTAGTTTGGCAGCTATCATGACTGCATTATATATCTATATATTTTTTATACCATTTCCTAATTTAAGATTGGCAATTTCCACAGAAAATTTTAAACAAGCTGGCCAATATTTGGCTAAAATTCGCTCTATCATTGGTTTTAACTTACTATTAGGAATAATTACGGTTATAATAGCAACAGGAGGACGTTATTTTTAATAATACTAATAAGGGAACAATATGTCCGAACTATCTATAATTAAAACAATAATAATAAGCTTACAATATTTGAATCTTTATTATATTGCGGATGTTTTCTTAGTTATTAGTTTGATTTTATTTTGTATTGCAATTTATAAAAATATCAAAATTATTTCATTGTTATTAACTGGTTTGGGTATTTTTATTACTATTCTTATTATATTTATTAGTATTAGTAAGTTTAATACCAGTGCTATAGAAAATAATCTAACAGATTTATTAAATAATCTTGGTGTAGCACTGATATTTGGTTTTTTTAACTTATTATTAGTATGGATTTTGAGATTAATTAATGCTCGTAGAACTGTAGAACCTGAAGATACTGAAATAACTCCAACTGCTATATACCTTATGTTGCTAGAGCTAAATACCTATAATAATATTACTCAAAAACCATTACTCAGTAATATCTTTGAACAACTTAAATTAATCCAAGAAAATACTCAAAAAATAATAGAAATATATGGAGTTAGCGTATCTCAAGAATTGGATTTATTAAAAACAATTAAAAATGATATTATTAATGAAGGCTTATTAATAATTAAATCTGAAATAACTGATGAATTTAATAAATTAGATAATGATATAGATAAAATCCAGCAAGGTTTGCAAAATATTGTTAATAAAATTAATTTAGTTTCAAGCACTGAATTAGCAAAATCTTTACAAGAAATAAAACCTTATTTAGAAAGTTTGCGGCAACTTCATATTCAAGCTAATGATTCGTTTCCTAAAATTGAACAAAACTTGACTGAATTAACTCAAGGAATTCAACAAGTTTTACAAAATAATCTTGAACTGTTAAAGACTTCTATGGAAACCCAGCTTGACATGGCTGAAGTATCAATAGAGAATGTACAAGAAGATAAATTAGCTGTTAAATCTGAAGAATATAAGTCTATATGTGACAAGGCTTTCAAGAATATGGATGCTGGTGATTATCAAAATGCTATAATTTATTTTGACCAAGCGATTGAGATAAATTCACAGGAATTTTCGTTATTTTATAATCAAGCTTGTTGTTATGCTTTGCTAGACCAAACTGAACCTGCTCTTGAGGCATTACACAGTGCAATATTATTAGATAAACAATGTGTTGAGATGGCGAGTACCGACCTAGATTTTGACAAGATACGTTATGATTCTAGATTTCAGGTTTTGCTTAATTGAGAATTGATAGGGTGTTAATTTAAATTAACGTCCCCAAGGGGATTCGAACCCCTGTTGCCGCCGTGAAAGGGCGATGTCCTAGGCCTCTAGACGATGGGGACAATATGGTGTGGAGCTAGGCGGGATCGAACCGCCGACCTCTTGCATGCCATGCAAGCACTCTCCCAGCTGAGCTATAGCCCCATTTGATTGGGTTTATCTATAGAACTTTCCCATTATATTCTGTAGTTTTATATTTGTCAATAGTTTTAAAATGTTTTTTGATTTATCCATTAATAACATTGTATTATCCGTTCAAGAATAGCGTTAGGTATTAATAAAATCTAAAATAGAGATTATATAATCTTTTTGGATTTTTGCTTGACATAAAATTAAGGTATATACTGTTTTTGGGATTAAGAATAGTTAATTATTAATGGAAAACTTGGATTATGACTAAAATAAATATGATTTTATAAATTTATGGTGTATAACACTTTGTTTATACACCTTACGAGTTACCATGAATTGTTATTGTAAAAAATCTGGAAAAAATGAATATTGTGGTGTATGTGAAATATGTGGTGAACCAGGACATACACATGCTCATCCTAGACTACCCACAACTGGAGCTTGGTGTGAAAAACATTGGCAAGAATTAAATGATTATAAAATTCTGACTTTAGCAGATATAATTATAAGTTTATTATTTCTATTTATAATAGGTATAACTGTATTTAATATAGTAATAAGCTAATGATATTCAACATTTTTATGTAGCAGAGGATGCTTAGAAACTCAAGAACAAACCGATGAAATTAAGATTATATTACAGAAAATAGAGGTATTATCGATAGTTACAATAGAATGATAAATATATTCTTCTCTTAAATATAAGAGAAAGCTAAAATAATACTTGCAAAAATTAAAAACATGGTGTATCATCATTAAAGTTGATGCGAGGTGGAGCAGTCTGGCAGCTCGTCGGGCTCATAACCCGAAGGTCGGGGGTTCAAATCCCTCCCTCGCTACTATTCCGCTCTGAAAGCATCTCTTATCCAGTTTAATTCAAAATTTCCTATCAAACCATCAATTAATACTACATCAAAGCGACATTGTTGATCTAGTTTTTTACTTTGTAAATATATAGTTGCAGTTGTTAGTATACGCTGTTGTTTACGCATATCAATACTTGCTAAACTCCCCCCATAACGTTGACTCTTCCTATATCTCACTTCTATAAATATCAAAGTTTCTTCATCCAACATTATTAAATCGATCTCTCCAGTTTTACAACGATAATTGCGTTCTATTGGTTGTAAACCTTGTTTACATAAATAAACATGAGCAACCTCTTCTGCCCATTGTCCTAGTTTTTGCATATAATAAGTTGGATGAAATTTTTTGAATTTATTTGGTTATAATAGTTTTATCAAGTAGATGTGGAAAACCATTTACAAAATGAGCCCAAGGCATTTGTTTACGGTGGATAATACCATTGTTATCCAAATTCAATTGTCCGGTTTGTCCTTGCCATTGTTGTTCTAAATTGCGAAGTTTTAAACTTGTATTATAAGCATCAACTCCTAACGCATATAGACGATTAAATTTTTGGATTTTTTTCGGTTGGCTCTGTTTTAAAGCTATTTGCATTTTAACTGCATTGGCATCTGGTTTTAATATCCAAGGCATATCTACAAAAAGAACCCCATTTAAATTTTTATCTAACTCAGAATTTGGAGTTCCACTATACACTCGGGATATACTATAAATGGGAATTTTATTACCTAATTTTGATATAATAAGAGGTACAAATTGTCTAGCATGTTGTGGAGCTACCATAAATACCATATCAACCTTCTTAAATTTTCGGAATTTTTTTCGCATAGAATACTCAAAATTTTTCCCATAAATATGCTCAATTAACTTACCACCAAGTTTTTTCCATTGTAAACTAAATGTATTTAAAATTCTTTCACCCCAAGAACCATCAGGAACTAGTATCATTGCCGAACGATGTCCATCATCCCAAGCTCGTTTAACAACTTCTAAAGCTTCATCTTCCGGCGATAAACCAAGTTGATATAAATTATTAGTTTTATCAATATCAACTACATGATTTAAAGCTAAAGTTGGTACTGTTAATATATTTCCAGTTAATATTTGTATATTATTTTTTAACAATGGTCCCACTATAACCTCAGCTCCATCTTTTATTGCTTGTTTATACTTGGCCAAAATATTATCTGAAGTTACATTATAAACAGTAATTTGTGGTTTTTTATATTTTTGTTTAACTTTAGCAGCCTCTAAAAAACCATTT
>DRQV01000044.1 GCA_011371325.1 Thioploca sp. | reverse complement strand
TTAACTCCAGACAAAAAAATTCATAAAATGAAAATCAATAAACTTTCACTAAACAGTGTAGATTATACAGAGGATAATAATATATCTTTTAACGAGGAAAAAGAGATTATAACCTATTATCAAAGTGCCAGTCTTATTTATAAAAATAGTAAATGATAGAATTCACGAGGCCAACCTTTTCGATCATTCAAAAATAGATCATGAAAAAAATATTATTCGTCTGTGTTGAAAATTCGTGCTAAAGTCAAATGGCAGAAGCATTTGCAAAAATACACGAAATGAATGTAATAAATTCTTATAGTGATGGAAAATAGACCAC
Source organism: Thioploca sp. (assembly GCA_011371325.1). Classification (GTDB taxonomy): domain Bacteria; phylum Pseudomonadota; class Gammaproteobacteria; order Beggiatoales; family Beggiatoaceae; genus DRQV01. The sequence goes on along the minus strand of DRQV01000044.1, from coordinate 14,527 downwards.
TTATAAACAAGGAAAATACTTAATGTTTGAATATTTTGCAAATTGGATTGTTTTTCAAATACTTGGTTTATCAACTAAAAGCAATCTTGGCGAAAGCGTACATTTTTTTGTAATGGATATAGCAAAAATATTTATTATGCTTGTGACTATCATTTATATTATGGGTTTTTTTCGTTCTTTTGTATCACCAGAGAGGGTTAGAACTTATGTGCAAGGAAAATCAAAGTTTTTAGCACGTATCTTAGCCATCATATTAGGTGCTATCACACCATTTTGCTCTTGCTCATCCGTACCTCTTTTTATTGGCTTTGTAGAAGCAGGGATTCCTTTAGGGGTTACTTTTTCATTTTTAATTGCCAGTCCAATGATAAATGAAATTGCAGTTGTTATGCTATTCGGTATCGTTGGTTGGAAAATTACTGCTTTATATGTAGCGTCAGGTTTAGTTGTGGCATTTTTTGGTGGCATACTCATTGAAAAATTCAAGCCTGAAAAATGGGTAGAAGATTATGTATGGAAAATTCAAATGGGGGATATTCCACAAATTAAACAAGATAACGCTTTAAGTTCAAGAAACCGATATGCAGTTTCACAGGTTAAAGAGATTGTTGGACGCATTTGGAAATGGGTAATCCTTGGAGTTGGTTTAGGTGCATGGTTTCATGGGTTTTTCCCCCAAGAATGGGCTGCAAATTTAGCTGATACAAACAATATATTGGCAGTTCCAATGGCCGTACTTATTGGCGTACCACTTTACTCGAATGCTGTAGGTGTTATTCCTTTAGCGGAAGCTATGTTAATTAAAGGTGTTGCTATTGGTACAACGCTCAGTTTTATGATGAGTATTGCGGCAATCTCATTACCTGAATTATTAATTTTAAGGAAGGTAATTAAATGGCAAGCTTTGGTTTTATTTACTGGAATTGTAACAGCTTCCATTATTATTGTAGGCTGGTTTTTTAATTTTATAGTGTGAGGAAATTATGATAGAAGTGAAAGTGTTAGGTACAGGTTGTGCAAATTGCAAAACAACCCAAAAACTAATTGAAAATGTTACCAATGAAAATGGTATAAAAATTAATTTAGAGAAGGTCGAAGATATGGCTGAAATAATGTCTTATGGTATTATGTCAACGCCAGGTGTGATTGTAGATGGTAAGATTGCTCATGCAGGTGGTATTCCTGATAAAAAGACAATTCTATCATGGTTTAAGTCATCTTGTTGCCCGGCTGACGATCATTGCTGTTAATTGATTAAAATTACGCATACCTTACGTATAGCATTTCCCGATTTACTGAAACCCAGTGGATGGAGGAGACATACAAGCTGGGAAATACTATAAATTTCACATATAATTTAATGAGTTTGTGAATTAAATAAGCCCACTTGCCAACTAATGCAATTTTTCCACATCGCACTTGATTGCGATATTATATTTTACCAAATTTTATTATTTTGTTGGCTAAAATTGTAATATCTAAATTATTTAAATATGGTATTTGAGCTAATAATGGGGCTGATAAATATTCGGAAATAGTATCAATTGCTTGTTGTCCAACAAAATTTGCATCAATTTGATTTGCTATCCATCCTATTAAATGGCATCCATCTTGTACAATAGCTTCAGCTGTTAATAAGGCATGATTTATACAACCTAAACGTATTCCAACCACTAATACTACAGGAATTTTCATGGCTAACACCATATCTTTTAAACTTAAATTAGCATTAATTGGCACTCGCCAACCTCCAAATCCTTCTACTATTACTATATCTGATTGAATTTTTAATTGTTCGTAATTATTAATTATTACATTCAATTCAATATCTTGATTAATTTGTTGAGCTGCAATATGAGGAGCAATTGGAAGTTCAAAAGGATAAGGATTAACTATGTCATATGCTAAATCTAACCCAGTTAAAGCCAAAATTTGTTCGGCATCACTATTTCTTAAACCATTAGTGGTGGGATAGCATCCTGAAGCAATTGGTTTCATACCGGCAACACATAGATTTTGATTTTTAAAATATTGAATTATTGCTAAAGTACACCAAGTTTTGCCAATTTCAGTATCAGTACCAGTAATAAACATAAAATTTCTACCTACAATTATATGGTAAATAGTCAGAATTTATACCATTAGGAAAACCAGGACCACATTTCCAATCATTTGGATTTTCATAAGTTATACGGATGGTTTTACCAGTTACTACACTAGCATTATTATTCATAGTTGCTTGTAAATAATTTTGTTGAACATTGGATTCTATATCTGAAACATAAGTTCCTGATGTAATAATTCCTATTGCTTTTAACTCGTTAGTAGATGGAAATGTTCCAGTTTTTTGTATATGTTTTTCTACTATAAGTTTAGAATTTTCTAACAATAATATTGCTTCCACAACCTTTGTTTTACTAGCATAATCCCAATAAGCTGGAATCATTATCGGCAATGTAATTCTACCAAAAAATAATAAAACTGGTAATATCATTACAATTGCGACCGTAGATTCATGAGCTTCATAACTTTCTTCGATTTTATCTGAACTTTTAAAAAGAAAAATTACATATTCAATTAATGATATTAAAACTGGAATAAATGTCCAAAAAAATAATAGATATATTGTTCCCCATAAGTAATTTCCTAAATAAAATCTATGTATTCCAAATCCTCCAGTAAATAAGGTCAATAACAATAAAGTTAATTTTTTAGCTGGTCTTCTATGTCTAATTCCACATTTATGACAGAATTCAGCTTTTTGATAAATAACAGCATTACAAGTAGAACATTTATCAGTTTCTAAATTCGGCGTTTGAGGAAAATCATGAGGAGTGCTTAAAATATCGTCGTTAGTTATAATTAATTTAGGTATTGTCGCAGAATCTAATTCTAAATCATATTGCTTTCTTTGTTTATAATCGGATAATATGTTAAAGGCAGTTTTAATTTCGTTAATTTTAATTTTAGCATTATTTTTAATCTCATTAGGACTTGCATCTATATTTACCTCAATAATTTCATAATAATTTCTGGCAGTCGATGATGTATTAGATAATTTTATATCATAGTTTTTATGTTGTTCAGAATTTACTAAGGTTGCAAAAATAATTTTAATTTGGTCTATTTTTTCCTTAGCTGCTTTTTTAATATCTGTATTACTAGAATTTTTACTTATACCAAGTACTTCATAATAATTTTTCATACATCTCCTTAATTAAAATAACGGCTTGTATAAATGTGCTTAGACACTTAATTGAGAGTAAGAATTTTCCGTTTAAATTTTGCTGTCATTCCCATGTAAACAGGAATCCAGAGATTTTTGATATTACAAGATTCCCATCCTTCAAATATTTTTTAGCCAACCACCTTTCTGAGAAGGAACTATTCAAATTTATTTTGATAAATTGCCTATTTTGAAGTCTATCTAATCTTAATGTTTTTCTATCAATATTTATCTTACCTTATTTAACTTCAATTATTAAAACAATATCTGAAAAATTTAATAACCTTTTAAAATTACTGAGTATAATAATTATTATAAATCATTTAATTATAGATACCATCTTATAGTTGGAATGAAAAATGATATAAAATTTTATAGGTAGGCCGAGAAATATCTATAAAAATTAGATATAAATTATAGGCTAATTAAAATTTAAATTTAATCTTTAATAATTATGTTAAACATCTTCAAAACTAAACCAACAACTCAACCAGTAACTGTAACTAATAAATTAATAGTACAACAACTATGTCATCCAGATATTAATTTTAATAACTTGCCTAAAGGCATTGATAATGTGCACGTTGATGTGCATATCAGCCCTAATTTTACTAAATTAACAGCTACTTTAATCATTGATTTACTTGAAGAACGTAGCAGCAGCAAAAGACGTTTTAATGATAAACCATCTAGTAAAGTCTGTAGTAAATTAGACGAATTTAATAGCAGCTATTCTAAAATATTAACAACAGCAATCCATAATTCTAAAGAAGATAAACGCATAGACCATATTCAACTATTTCAAATTGCAACGATTAAATTTATCTTAACAACAGTACAATCTAGTTTATTAGAATTAATACAAAATTTGAGAGCCAAAGTCTCGAAAAATACTGACGATAGATTAAAGTTATCAGAACGTATAACTTGGATTAATCGTAATAAAAACAATTTATTACACCAAGTAAATAGTGAGCTTTTTGCTCAATTAATTTGGGTAGAAATGAGTCCAATTGGAAAATTGCGGGAATCTTTATTAGGACTAGCTTGGACAATACCGAAAGATATTTTAGCTAATCCATTATTGCAAAGCCCAAATATTCATGATGATGAAATGATGATGGGCAATTATATATTAATTCCTCAAACATCTGATAATAATTATAATTTAAAAAATCTTGATGGCTTAATTGAAGAGTTATTAGAACATATTATCACTAAACATCAAATTAATTCTGAAAAAAATAATAAATTTATTCATGAAACAGCAGAAATATGTTTTTCTTGGCAAGACGTTCCGGCAAACATGGAAGAGTTATTTGCTATAGAAAATACTCAACAAGCATTGGAACTAGAAGATGAAGCTAAACATGCTGTTCTTACAGCCAAATTAAATTCTCAACAGCAAACGGTTAAATTATTAAGACAAGGATTACAACAAGCCAAACTAATATTATATATTTTAGCCGCTTATGAAACACCTAAAATGTATGAGTTTTATTTTAAATTAATTAAGCCAGAATTAATTTATTTAGCATTATGTGGAGAAATAGATGATGAAATTATTGCTAAAAAATTACAAAATCAGCTAAGAATTAGACCTTTACGTTATTCTGATAATAAATCTATATCCATCAATAAATTAAAACAGACCAAGAAACATTTACAACAATTAGCTCGCAAACCAGATAATCAAGTATTAAGACGTTTTATTACTGATTTTATTACTTATAGGAGAGATATAAAATATTGCAATCTTATTCACAAAGTTATGGGACAAATAAATTTATTAATTGATGAATCTGACGTGCAATTATCCCGTAGTAATAATATGCTACACGAATATTTTGAGCCTGGAGAACATAAAAATAGTACTGAATCTATTCGTTGTCATGTTATTTTAAAGGCTGATTTACGTGGTTCTACTACCATGACAGATGAATTATTTCGGCGTGGGTTAAATCCAGCAACCCATTTTAGTAGAAATTTCTTTAATCCAATCAATCAATTAATTGAGATATTTGGAGCTGAAAAAGTATTTATTGAAGGTGATGCAGTTATTCTTAGTTTATTTGAATATCATAAAGTGCCAGACCAATGGTCAGCAGTGGCTAGAGCCTGCGGTCTAGCTAGTCATATGTTACAAGTGGTTAATAAACAAAATGAAGTAAGTAGGAAATATGACTTGCCAGAATTAGAATTAGGGATTGGTATTTGCTATTTGCCAGAATCACCTAAATTTCTATATGATGGCAAACAACGAATTATGATTTCACCAGCCATAGGTAATGCAGATCGATTATCATCTTGTTCGTGGAAATTGCGAAAGAAATATGCTGATAAATCTGATTTATTAACTAATGTTATGGTATTTCAACAAGCACCGGATGATGCATTTAAAGGTGAAAAAGGCATGACAACTTTTCGATACAATCTTAATGGTGTGGAATTAGCACCAGAAGCTTTTGAAAAATTGCACAATGAAATGGCTTTACGACATATTAAAATTAAGTTACCAAATGATGATTATAAAACTTCATTTTATGCTGGTTATTATTCTGATATGAAAGGTAATTCTCATGAAATTGTAATTCGAGAAGGATACACTAAAATTTGGCAAGAAGATCATGAAAATTATCCTTTAACAAATATTAAATATTATGAAGTAGTTACTCATAAGAAAATCATTAATACTATTAAGAAGTTAGGGTTTTAATATAACTTTATATGCTTTTAGTAACTACCAATATAACTAATATTATAGCGTGAAAGATGTTTTGCAAATTACTGGAATGGCGACAGTAGATTGGTTAAAAAACAACATGAAGTTGCTAAGGCAATTTTATAACTGCCTACCATCTCTACAAATTTAAGATATTTAAAATCTAACATTTACCCTTACTAATATTCTATGAAAACCATTAGTTTACGTGGAGTATGCACCCACAATTTACAAAATATCGATCTTGATATTCCTCGAGATAAATTAGTTGTAATTACTGGTTTATCTGGTTCTGGGAAATCTTCTCTAGCTTTTGATACTATATATGCAGAAGGCCAACGTCGCTATGTAGAATCTTTATCCGCCTATGCCCGTCAGTTTCTTTCCATAATGGAAAAACCTGATGTGGAGCATATTGAAGGCTTGTCTCCAGCAATTTCGATTGAACAGAAATCAACTTCACATAATCCTCGTTCCACTGTCGGCACTGTCACCGAAACTTATGATTATTTACGTTTGCTATTTGCAAGAGTTGGCACTGCTCATTGTCCACAACATGGCACTAGTTTACAGGCTCAAACCGTCAGCCAAATGATTGATCAAGTATTAGCCTTGCCAAACAATACCAGATTAATGTTGTTAGCTCCGATTATTAAAGAACGCAAAGGAGAGCATGTAAAAGTAATCGAATCTTTACAAAAACAAGGTTTTATTCGGGCTAGAATTGATGATGAAATTATTATGTTAGATGACCCACCACCATTGGATTTGCAGAAGAAGCATTCCATTGAGGTAGTAGTAGATAGATTTAAAGTGCGAGATGATATTCGGTTACGTTTGACGGAATCATTTGAAACTGCATTAAAACTTGGTGATGGTTTGGCTCAAGTTAGTGCTATGCAAGGAGATTCAATTCCAGATTTAGCTTTTTCTTCCAGTTATTCTTGTCCTGAATGTGGTTATAGCGTTAGTGAAATTGAGCCACGTCTGTTTTCTTTCAATAATCCTATGGGAGCTTGTCCAACCTGTGATGGTTTGGGAGTTAAACAGTTCTTCAATCCTAACAAGGTAATTACTGATCCTACAGTTAGTTTACGTGCAGGAGCGATACGAGGTTGGGATAGTAAAACTGCCTTTTATTTTAAAATTTTGGAAGCATTGAGTAAACATTATAAATTTGATTTGAACTTGCCATTTGAACAGCTATCACAAGATATTCGTGATTTAGTGTTATATGGCAGTGGCAATACTGTAATCAATATGGTGTATCAAAATGAGGATACTGGCACTACCTTTACCCGTAAAAAACCGTTTGAAGGGATAATTCCCAATTTGGAACGTCGCTATCGGGAAACTGAATCTAATGCGGTGCGAGAGGAATTAGTAAAATATATGAGCCAACAGCCTTGTGTTGATTGTGCAGGCACTCGATTAAATGAGGCAGCTCGGCATGTATTGGTTACCGGGTATAATTTACCTCAATTAACTGCGTTACCGATTGAACAAACTCAGAAATTTTTTACTAAATTAAAGTTGCCCGGTTATAAAGGCAAGATTGCCAAGAAAATTTTGAAAGAAGTCAATGAAAGATTACAATTTTTAAGCAATGTAGGTTTGGAATATTTGAGCTTAAATAGGAGTGCTGATACTTTGTCTGGTGGTGAAACTCAACGGATTAGGTTAGCTAGTCAGATTGGAGCTGGACTGGTTGGAGTTATGTATATATTGGATGAACCATCAATTGGTTTGCATCAACGGGATAATAAACGCTTGCTGGATACGCTGATTCATTTGCGAGACTTAGGCAATACAGTTATTGTGGTAGAGCATGATGAAGAGACGATTCGAGCTGCTGACCATATTATTGATATTGGCCCTGGTGCAGGAATACATGGTGGCGAGGTGGTGGCACAGGGTAAATTGGCCAATATTGTTAGAACTAGGAAATCTATCACTGGACAATATTTAGCTAAAAAACGGCAAATAACTATTCCTAAACAAAGACAACCTATTGATAAATTTTTATATTTGCAGGGAGCTACTGGTAATAATTTAAAATCCATTGATTTAGAATTGCCTATCGGTTTGATGACTTGCATAACTGGCGTGTCTGGTTCTGGCAAGTCCACGTTAATCAACGATACTTTATATCCTATTACTGCTAATGCTTTGAATCATGCTAATTTAGAAATTGCAGATTATAAGACAGTAAAAGGTTTAGATTTATTAGATAAAGTGGTAGATATTAATCAAAGTCCAATTGGTAGAACACCACGTTCCAATCCAGCCACTTATACCGGAATTTTTACCCCAATTAGAGAACTATTTGCCGCTACTCCAGAAGCTCGTTCTCGAGGTTATAAAATTGGGCGATTTAGTTTTAATGTCAAAGGTGGTAGATGTGAAGCTTGTCAGGGTGACGGATTGATTAAAGTAGCGATGCACTTTTTACCGGATATTTATGTAACTTGTGATATTTGTAAAGGACAACGTTATAATCGGGAAACTTTGGATATAAAATATAAAGGTAAAACCATTCATGAAGTTTTAGCTATGAGTGTGGAGGAAGCTAGGGATTTTTTCTCGGCAATTCCGGTTTTGAGTCGTAAGTTGCAAACTTTGATGGATGTGGGTTTATCTTATGTTACTTTGGGTCAAAATGCGGTGACTTTGTCTGGTGGTGAAGCTCAACGGATTAAATTAGCCAAGGAATTGTCAAAGCGAGATACTGGTAAAACTTTATATATTTTAGATGAACCAACTACTGGTTTACATTTCCATGATGTTGAATTGTTATTGAATGTGTTGCATAGATTGCGAGATCATGGTAATACAGTGGTGGTTATTGAACATAATTTGGACGTGGTGAAAACGGCAGATTGGATTGTGGATTTAGGGCCAGAAGGTGGAGATAAAGGTGGACAGATTATTGCAACTGGAACTCCAGAAAATATTGCTAAGAATAAAAAATCTTATACTGGGATGTTTTTGAAGGGTATTTTATGATTGGAGGCTATTTGTCTCGGTGTCAGAATCAGGATTAACAAACCGATTTTAATGCTTTTTAATCCTGAAAATCCTGATTTTGACAATTAAATCCGCAATCCAGTTTTTTTCAAAATACGAGTACTATATAAGGTTTCATGGCCATGATTATATTCGCCTAATAACTCCATAATCTGTTGAATTTGCTGGTTTATTTGAGATTGAGTTTTACCATGCACCATGGCAAATAAATTATAAGGCCATTCTGGTAAATGTCTAGGACGATGATAACAATGACTTACAAATTCTAATTTTCCCACAATTTTTCCTAATTTATCAATATGTTCATCAGGAACATTCCACACAGTCATTCCATTATAACGATAACCTAACGCATAATGATTAGGTACAGCACCAATCCGCCGAATTATTCCATAATCCAACATCTTGCGTAAACGTCCCATCACTTCATCAGCAGTTAGATTCAACTGTTGAGCAATAGCGTGATAAGGACGTGGAGTCAATGGTAAGCCAGTTTGAGTAGCTTTAATAATATTGCGATCTATATTGTCAATCATCTTCAAATACAGTGGACTAGACTTTAGGTTGGAAACCTATGTAATATTCAGCTTGTTTAGGCATATTGTATACATGTAGTCCTGTTTTAGTTTCTATTGCAGTAATTATAGAATCAATCTGTTTTGGTCGTTCAGTAGCAAGTACAAACCACATATTTAATTCATGTTCCCTAGCATAATTATGAGCAACTTCAGAGAACACATTAACTTGTTCAGTTACCTTTTCAAAATCAGCCACAGGAACTTGCATTGCTGCTAATGTTAAACCACCGCCTAAACGTTCAGCATGATACATAGGCCCAAAACGAGTTAATATTCCTTGCTCTAATAATTTTTCAATATGTTGAATTAATTCAATTTCAGTGATATTTAACTTCTCTGCTACTTGTGCATATGGATTCTCACAAATAGGAAAATTACCTTGTAAATTATTAATAATACTACGATCTATATCATCCATTTATCTTCTATCAGGTAAGTTTAAGGTATGTCATCAATTAAAAATAAGAGAATAAAGATATGATAAAGTATACAGAATAGAAAAACAAGATTTAAGAATCGCATCAATATGATTTCTACAAGATTGATACAACTCTTTCTACATTATAATACCTATAAAATAACACATTTATCAATAAAATTTTGTATTATTCGATTGCCATATTCAGTCGCAAATGATTCTGGGTGAAATTGTAGGCCATAAATTGGATGTTCTTTATGCTCTAAAGCCATTAATTCTAGCCCATTTAATTCTTGAGATTTACCTGCATGAGTATAAGCGGTTAATTCTAAACATTCTGGAATTTTTTGTGTCAAGTCAGCCATAATTGAATGGTATCTCATAATATAAGCACCATCTGGAATATTATTTAGAATAAGACCATTATTATTAATTTTCAATTTACTAACTTTACCGTGCATTGGCAAATTAGATAATTTAAGCTTTCCACCAAAACAATTATAAATTCCTTGAAAGCCCAGACATATTCCTAAAATAGGCAATCCTTCAGTACCAAAATTTAAAATAACCTGATTATTAAAACCAAAATAATTTTCATCTTCGGCTGAACCTGGGCCTGGACTAATTACCACTCCAGCATATTTACCAGCTTCTAATTCCTTAATAAATGGCTCATCATTTCTTCTAATAGTTAGCGTTACATTAGGAATCGCTAATAATAAATGCTGTAAGTTATAAGTGAAAGAATCATAGTTGTCAATTAGTAATATATGTACATTATTGGTCATTATATTCCTCCTAATTCTTCCAATGCTTGTTTCATAGCAGCTAACTTATGAGTTACCTCAGCATATTCTTTTTCCGGAACTGAGTCATAAACTACTCCAGCCGAAGTTTGAGCGTAACATTTATCACCGATACAAAATATACTACGAATAGGTAAACAGAAATCGCAACCACCACTAAAACTAAAACGTCCTACCGCTCCACCATAAGGGCCTCGAGGCGTGCTTTCATTTTCATCAATGATTTTAATAGTTTCAATTTTAGGAGCTCCAGTCACAACTCCACCTGGCAATATTGTAGCTAATACGTCAAAAGCATCTTTAGTATTATTTAAAAAACCAACTACATCAGATACGATATGTTGCACATGGCTAAATTTAATTATATACATTAAATCAGATATTTTCACCGTACTAGGCTGACAAATTTTGGCAATATCATTTCGATGTAAATCTACCAACATATTATGTTCGGCAATCTCTTTTGGATCACTGAGTAATTTACGGGCTAATTGCACATCTTCATCATGAGTTTTGCCACGTACAATAGTTCCAGCAGTAGGAGTTGTAAGTACCATATTTTGTTTACAACTAATCAATATTTCTGGACTAGCTCCTAAAAGTTCTTCTTGACCAAATTTTAGATAAAACATATACGGGCTAGGATTAATTTGCCGTAATTTGTTATAAATTGCTAACTTATCCCCTTTTATTTCATAATAAGATTTAAAACCAACTTCAGCTTGAAAAGAATAACCTTGTCTAATTTTTTCTTTAGTTTTTTCTACTGATTTAATGAATTCTTCTTTGGTTACGCTATGTCCAGTAAATTTAACCGATTCTAATTCTGTTGGTATTTCATAGTTATTTATATCTTTTAATATTGCTTTAACTATTTCCGAACGATCTTTATAAAAATGATAGTAAGTTAAAGTACCAGTAGTTGTGTCATACAATAAACCATCAGTATAAAGACCAAATTTAAAAGTGCTAAAATCCGTGTGTTCAATTAAATTTAGACTAGGCTCAAAATAATTAACTGCTTCATGGCAAACATAACCTATAAGTCCGCCTTGGTGTGGATCGCAAGCAGTATTAAAATCAAATTCAGTTTGCAGAAACTTGTATGGATTGTCTATTTTATAAATAATTTCATCACTATTTTTACAACCTGTAGTTAATTCAATAATATCTTCTGAACCAGACAAAGATAAGCTGTTACCTTTAGCTGCAAAGATAATATCTGGAGAAAAACCTATGGTGTAATATCGATCTTGGTGTCTGGGTAAAGATAGCGATTCTAAAAAATAACAATTGGCAAATTTTTGTTTTAAAATTGAAAATAATTTATAAAAATTAATATCATATCCTAAAATATGTTCAGTTAATCTATTGTTTATCCAATCAGTATTCAAGGATGGTACAGTCATTAGTTATTCCTGAATTTGTATATGTTGAGAATCAATGCTTATAGGATATGTTGTAGTATTTAGATTGTCAAATGTTTATATAGAATCTACGTGAATTTTAAAAATAACTGTGGTTAACTTTAAGCTATATTCAGATAATTAAGATATATATTAGCATGCCAAATCATTGATAATATTGATATTAGAAAATTAGTTGTGTATACTTGAATTATTATCTAAAGATATCTTTGGAATAAATTATAGCAAAGCGACAGGATAGTTAAATATATTATAATAAGAGTAAATTAATGTTAAAAAATTTATCAATTACAACTAAAGTACTATTATTCACAATATTTATTAGTACTTTAGTCTGGATAATTCTTGATCAAATACAAACCCAAGCTATCCAACAAATTCTTTTTGCCGAGCTTGCTAATGAGCTGGAAATTAGAGCTAAAGAAGATAGAATAATTTTCGATCATTATATACGTTCTCATAATCAAGCTACTAAATTAATTATTTCTCAACAACGTTTTCAAACTTATTTTAAAGATGATAAATGGTTGAAAAATAAAACAATAAAACATCATTATCGATTACCAGCTTGGCTACCAACTTCATCAGTTATGCGAGTTTTTTTTCATGCTAAATTTGCTATTTTGATAGATCACAATAAACAAATACGAGAAGTATATCACTATTTTCCGGAAGACTTGCCACCACTATTGCAAAAACCAACCACTTTATTACAAAAACTTAGCCATAATCAATCGTATATGACTAATTTAGCTGAAATCCCTTATATTATTTCTTCTCGACATCTTAAAGATAAAGAGGGACAAACTATTGTTACTCTTATGTTAGCTTCTCCAATTGATAATGATTTTTTGATGCAGGCAATCGGTGATTATTTATTAGAAGGTGCTGTTGTAACCTTATTAGATGGTGATCCAATTAAAATAATAGCGACCAGTGATCCAGAATTATTGCCAGTTGGAACTATAGTTGAAAATTTGACTAAAGAATATATTAAAACTGGAGCATCATTTTTTGACTATGGTGCTTCAGATACCAGTGCTCATTTTGCCTCATTCATGAAAAAAGAACGAGCTTATCATCTTGCTGACCATATTTTAACAGAAACTAATAAACAAAGAATAATATTTGCACTTGTACTAATTTTTGCTTTTTTAATAATAATAATTTGGATTACTCAAAAAATTCGCCAAGTAACTAATAAAGTTGTGCTATTTTCAAAAGATAGTTTAGGGCTTGATATCGAATACAGTGGAGATGAAATTGCTAAAATTGTAACTTCATTCCAACAATTGCAAGCTAGTATTCAAAAAACTATCGAAAGAGCTACTGCTATTGCTGCTGGTAATTATTCGCTTGAAATAAGATACTATTCCAAACAAGATAAGTTAGGTACTGCACTTACTAATATGAATGAAACCTTACAAATTCAAACTGAAGAACTGTATCAACAACAAGAAGAATTACGCCAAACTAATGAAACTTTACAAGATTTTAATGATGAATTAGAACTTCGAGTTCTTGAACGTACTGAACAGCTTTCTAAAGCCAATAAGGAAATTATTAAATTAAATGAACGGCTGAAAGAGGAGAATTTGCGTTTAGGTATGGAATTGAATGTTGCTCGCAAATTACAAACTATGGTGCTTCCTACCATTACTGAGCTGGAAGATATTGAAGAGTTAGATATTGCTAGTTTTATGGAACCGGCAGCAGAGGTTGGTGGGGATTATTATGATGTTTTACAACATAATGGCAATATTAAAATTGGGATTGGAGATGTTACTGGACATGGATTAGAAAGTGGGATGTTAATGTTGATGGTACAAACGGCAGTGCGCACTTTATTGGTTAACAATGTTAATAATCCAGAAATATTTTTAAGCATTCTCAATCGAGCTATTTATGATAATGTGCAACGAATGGATTCTGATAAAAATTTAACTTTATCTTTATTGGATTATAAGAAGGGTAAATTAAATATAAGTGGCCAACATGAAGAGGTTTTAATAGTACGCAAAAATGGTAAAATTGAAAGAATTGATACTTTTGACTTAGGGTTTACCGTTGGTTTAGAAGCTGACATAACCCCATTTTTAGGCAGAAAATCAATAATATTGGCTAAGGGAGATGGGATAGTTTTATATACCGATGGAGTTACTGAAGCAATGAATTTAGAACGTAAGCTTTATGGAATTGAGCGACTTTGCGAAATAGTAAGTATTAATTGGCAAAATCGGGCTACGGACATTAAAACAGCTATAATTACTGATATTCGTAGACATATTGGTAAACAGAAAGTTTATGATGATATTACCTTTTT
>DRQV01000043.1 GCA_011371325.1 Thioploca sp. | reverse complement strand
TTTATTAGAACTTGATAATAGAGAATTATTAGCTAAACGACGTTCTGCAGTAGCTGAATGGAGAAATGCTGATGCAACATTACGCAATGCAGGAATACAATATAATCGACAATTGCAATCTCCAGATTCTCCAGATGATGCTCCAGGTGGAATGGGATTACCACATCTATTAGATCAATTTTTAACTAAGCCTATTAGCGATTTTATGGGACGTAGTGATCAAGGATTAGATCGGCAAGCTCAGTTACATAATTATGGAATTAGAATCGAACAAGCTCGTAATGCTTTATGGCAAGCTAATTCTCAAATTGAACAAATAGATGCTAAATTGCGTGATGCTAAAAGTATCGCTCCTTTCAATGGAGTAATTGTTAAAAAAATGGTAGAGATTGGGGATACTGTGATGATGGGACAGGCATTATTACAATTTGCTGATACCGAGCAATTACAGATTGAAGTTGATGTTCCAGCTCGTTTAGTTCGAGGTTTAAAAATTGGCAAGCAAGTATCAGCCAAATTAGATGTTTTGGACGAAAATACTATTGTATCAATATCTCGAATTTTTCCGATTGCTGATAAACAAAGACATACTATAAAAGTTAAATTTGATATACCAGCTGAAGCTAGAAATAAATTTGGTAACTATATCGGTCCAGGTCAATATGCCCAAGTTGATATACCTGATGTTAAAGCTGGTCAACAAAGTTTATTATTAATTCCATATTCCGCTATTATACAACGTAATAGTTTACCAGGTGTTTGTGTATTAAAAAATAATAAATCAGAAATTCGTTTAATACGGATTGGTCAAAAAATTAATCCCACTCTTATAAGTGAACTTGATCAAAGTATTGGTGATTATGTAACTATTCTCAGTGGATTAACTGAGGGTGATCAGGTTTTAATCAATTCTAAATGTAGATAATATTTCTCAATTATATAAATAATTAAGAATTATCATAAAATCTATAAAACTTCCAACTTAATTGTATCCGCATGACAGACCAATATTCAGAGAATAATCTATTAGAAAATTCTCAAATCGATGATAAAAAACCAGATTTAGGTTTAGCTGGGAAAGTAGCAAAAGCATTTATCCATTCTCCGCTGTCCCCCCTATTATTTCTCGCTATGTTATTTATGGGAATATTAGGCTTAATGTTAACTCCCCGCCAAGAAGATCCCCAAATTTCAGTACCGATGGTGGATATTTTTGTACAGTATCCGGGAGCATCGGCTAAACAAGTTGCCAGTCTAGCTTTAGAGCCATTAGAACGTATCATGACTGAAATTCCGGATGTAGAGCATGTTTATTCAGCAGCAGAACGTGGCCAAGGCATAGTAACCGTCCAATTTATTGTTGGTGAAGAACTGGAACATTCCATTTTTAAAATCCACGATAAAATCCAATCAAATTTAGAAAAAATTCCCCCTGGTGTATTGCCACCGTTAGTTAAACCGAAAGGTATTGATGATGTACCAGTAGTAGCTCTTACTCTATGGTCAAACAATTTAGATGATGGTGCTTTACGCATTTTAGCATTAGAGGTGATGCAAAGTTTAAAAGGTATTCCCGACACTGGTCAGAGCTTTGTAGTAGGTGGTCGTTCCGAACAAGTGTTAGTGGAAGTAAAACCAGAAAGATTGTCTGGATTTGGAATTTCCATTGGTCAAATAGCTCAAACTATTAAAACTGCTAATAATGAAACTAAAGCTGGTAATGTAGAATCTGGCAATACCTATTTTACTGTTTATACTGGTAAATTTTTAAGCAGTGCCGAAGAAGTTAAAAAATTAGTAGTTGGTAGTTTTAAAGGAGCACCAGTTTATGTACAAGATGTAGCTAATGTAATTCAAGGGCCAGAAATAGAACCATATCAAATGGTCAATTATTATTCTGGAGCGGCTTATGCTCAACATGATACATTTTGGTTATCACAAGAAAATTCAGTTGAAAATGTTAATGGAGCTCAGGCTGTCACCATTGCTATTTCTAAGAAAATTGGTACAAATGGAGTTGCTGTTTCTAAAAATATCTTAAATCATATTGATACACTTAGAAAAAATAAGATTATTCCAGATAATGTTTATGTGGAAGTGACCCGTAATTATGGACAAACTGCTAATGATAAAGTTAATAGTTTAATTAAAAAGTTATTTGTCGCTACTGGAGCTGTAACAATATTGGTATTGTTCTTTTTGGGTTGGCGACCATCTTTAGTGGTAACGATAGTAATTCCAGTAGTAATTTTAATTACGGTATTTTCTGCTTGGGTTACTGGATATACTATTGATAGAGTTAGCCTCTTTGCATTAATTTTTTCCATCGGAATTTTGGTCGATGATGCGATTGTGGTTATAGAAAATATCTATCGACGTTGGCTATTGAAAGGTGAAACAGATACTGAGACAGCAGTTGATGCAGTGCGAGAAGTAGGTAATCCAACTATTTTAGCAACATTTACGGTAGTAGCAGCTTTGATGCCAATGGGATTTGTATCGGGAATGATGGGACCTTATATGGGGCCAATTCCAGCTTTAGGTTCAATTGCTATGGTATTTTCTCTATTTGCTGCTTTTGCTTTTACACCTTGGCTGGCAATGAAATTTAAACCATCAATGGCTGCTTTAGAACAGCAAGAAATTAAAGAATTAAAATCCAATGAAAGATGGGAAAGTATTTTTCGAGCTATATTACCACCGCTTATCAATAATCGTTTTCTTGGTTTAGGATTTTTAATTGGGCTTATATTTGCATTTTTTGCGGCTTGTTCAATGTTTTATTACAATGCTGTTGAAGTTAAAATGTTACCATTAGACAAAAAACCTGAATTTAATGTATTTATTGATATGCCAGAAGGAACTGCTTTACCAGTAACAGCTAATTTGACTCGGCAAATGGTGGAAAAATTACGGGATACAGAAGAGTTTCCAGAAGTAATTGCGTTACAATCTTATATTGGAACTTCACAACCATTTGATTTCAATGGTATGGTGCGACATTATTACTTACGTGATAGACCTTGGCATGCAGATATTCACGTACAATTAGAAAAGAAAAGTTGTGGTATAGCTTTTTGGAAAAGTGAAACCAGAGCTTGCTATAATGCTCCACCTAGAACTAGTCATGATATAGCAATTGCAGCCAGAAAATCCTTGCAAAGCTTGATTAAAGAAATAAACAGTCCTGTTAAGATTGCAGTAGTTGAAATGCCACCAGGCCCACCAGTATTACGGTCTATCGTAGCTGAAGTTTATGGTCAGGATGAAAATATTAGGCATGAAGTTGCTACTAAAATGACTGAAGTATTTGAAAAAGCTAAAATTTTAGATGATGTTGATAATTACATGGCAGAATCTCACAATATTTGGCAATTTGAAGTTGATGCAGAAAAAGCGGTGCGACGTGGAATTTCAGTAGATACTATCAATCGTAATTTAACCATGGCATTGGGTGGTTTTAAATTAGGTGATATTAAACGTGGCAATATGTTAGAACCAACTTACATCATAATTCAAGTACCGTTGACCGAACGTTCTCAATTAAGCCGTTTGTATGATTTACCAATTCCTACTCAAACAGGTGGCATTATTCCATTAGCTGAATTAGGTAGTTTTGTTGAAGTAAAACAAGACCCGATTTATTACCAAAAAGATTTACGACCGGTGGAATATGTCGTGGGTGATCCGATAGGTATTATTAATGAAGAAACTGGGAAATATACGTTAAGTTCAACTATTTATGGTATGTTAGAAATTGAAAAATTATTAAAAGATTATATTACTCCAGATGGGGTAAGTTTAGCCAATACTGGTTGTATAGACTTATGGGTAATATCTTTTTGTGACCGATATATAGGCCCACCTAAAGCCTTAGGCCAGTCTGGATTTGAATGGACCGGAGAATGGACAGTAACCTATGAAACCTTCCGTGATATGGGAATGGCTTTTGGGGTAGCGATGATATTGATTTATATTTTAGTCGTATGGCTATTTGGGAATTTCATTGTTCCAGCTATTATTATGGCTCCAATTCCATTGACTTTATTAGGTATTATTCCAGGCCATTGGCTACTTGGAGCAGAATTTACCGCAACCTCAATGATTGGTTGGATTGCATTGGCTGGTATTATCGTGCGTAACTCTATTTTATTAGTTGATTTTGCCATCATTCAAGTTGAGATGGGAACTCCATTACAAGAAGCAGTGATTTTATCTTGTAAAACCCGTACTCGCCCAATTGTTATTACTGCTTTTGCATTAGTAGCTGGGGCTGGTGTCATTATTACCGATCCTATTTTCCAAGGTATGGCTATTTCACTATTATTTGGAGTTTTAATCTCCACCGTATTGACGTTGATTGTGATTCCGTTAGGTTGTATCAGTGTTGGTATCGAATCTTTATGCAGCTCTGGCGGTTATACTTATACTGAAAATATAGAAGAACCTGAACCTTCATTTCCTCCTATGCCACTATGGATGCGGATTTATTCTAGTGGGATTGGTTTTGTATTCAGTATTGTTGGTTTAATGCAGAAAATGATTGGAGCAGTACAGATGGTATTCTATCTAATTCGAGCTATGTTTATAATTGTTTTCAGTATGGTTGGAGGTCTGTTTAGCAAAGTTGTACCAGAAAATCCTCCTAGTAAACCGACAACTAAGCCAAATACTAAAGTTACGAAAAAAGTAGAACCAGTAGAAGTTGAAAAAGTTGAGGAAACTCCTGAAGTTAAACCAATTGTTGCATCAGTGCAGAAACAACCAATAGTAACAGAAAAAACTACAGTTGAACAATCAACTCCAGCAGTAAAACCAGTTACTTCTAGAAATTCAAGAAAGTCTGCAACTTCTCGGCAAGGTATTCAACTTAAGTCTGACTTAGTTGGACAGTATGAAAAACCTAAATAAATTATAGATATTATCCCTACAATAAAACTTGTGGGGATATTTTTTAGTCCTGAAAATCCTAATTCAAACTCCCTATTATTCTTCCATAGCGTTCCTATTCTTTTATTCAAAATATTTTACCAATATCCTAAAATATTAACCTTTCTTCAAAATATATTTCAGTACATATATTATTAAGCAGAAATTAATTTTAAAGTTAAATTACAAGCATTTTCAATTATCCCAATTTTTGTTATAATAAGCATTTTTGAAAACATGCAAAACCAAAAGGAATTTATACTCCAATGAATAGTTCAAGATTGCGTGTACTTTTTGTGACTTCGGAAGCGTATCCATTAGTTAAAACTGGTGGTTTAGGTGATGTTTGTTATGCTTTACCAAATGCATTACGACAATTAGATGTTGATGTTCGTTTATTATTACCCGGTTATTCAGAAGTACTTGAGCGACTGTCATTGGTAGAAGTACATGATAGTATAAATGTTTATCCATTATTAGAACCAATTCGTTTATTAGTTGGTATTATGCCAGGAGAAATAACTCCAGTATATGTAATTGATTGTCCAAGTTTATATCAACGTGATGGTGGTCCGTATCAAGATATTACTGGCAAAGATTGGGATGATAACGCTGTACGGTTTGGGGTATTATCAAAAATTGCGGCTTTGTTTGGTGAACATAGATTCTTATTTAAACCACAAATTATTCATTGTAATGATTGGCAAACGGCTATAACTCCAGCTTGGTTAGCTTTTAGCGATCAAGCTCATGCTAAAACAATTATGAGTGTGCATAATATGGCTTATCAAGGTATATTTGAAGCTGAAACTGTTGGAAGGATAGGTTTACCACCAGAAAGCTTTAATATGTTTGGTTTAGAATTTTATGGTAAGCTATCATTTCTTAAAGCTGGAATTTATTATGCTAATCAAATAACTACAGTTAGTCCTAATTATGCTAAAGATATTCAAACTCCAAATTATGGTTGTGGCCTTAATACTTTATTAACCGAACGCCAATATAAACTAACAGGCATATTAAATGGTATTGATTCAAAAGTTTGGAATCCAGAAACTGACATTTACTTGAATCGTAACTACAGTGTTAGAAATATATCAGCAAAAGTTCGCAATACTCAAGCATTACGCAATAAACTCAATTTAGCTAATTCTAAACAAGTTCCACTTATCGGGATGATTACTCGCTTAACTGAGCAAAAAGGGATTGATTTAGTTATACCTATTATTCCTATGTTAATTAAAACAGGAGTTCAAATAGCAATTCTTGGTAGTGGAGATAAAACTTTAGAAATGCACTTACAACGTTTAGAAGCTAGGTATCCTAAACAAGTAAGTGTTACCATAGGTTATGATGAACAGCTATCACATAAAATTGAAGCCGGAGCAAATATGTTTCTAATGCCATCTAAATTTGAGCCTTGTGGTTTGAATCAAATGTATAGCATGAGTTATGGCACAATACCAATAGTGCGTCGTACTGGTGGTTTAGCAGATACAGTGACCGATGCCACCCCAGAAAATATTCAAAATAAAATTGCCACAGGTTTTATATTTGAAAGATCAAATGCTAATGAATTACTACATTGCATAGAACGAGCAGTAAAAATATTCCATAACAAGGAAATTTGGAAACAACTACAAATAACGGGTATGACTCGTGATTTTAGCTGGCAAAAAAGTGCCAAACAATATATATCACTTTATCATCACTCAATAAATACAATATGAATCTTAAAGATATAAAATCGGTTATTATGGTTTCCTCCGATGACCTGAAAGCAATTTTTGGCAATGATGATGTAGTTAGGCTTGAATATCCGGCTAACGAATTTCCAATGCCAGAAACCAAAATATATATTATATTTGCCGATAACTCTAAAAAACAATATATTGAGCTTAGTGAATGGTTGAGTTTATTAGAAAATTATCAATCACAACAAATGATTGAGGTTTTATCATTAAAAGAAGGTTCTAAAGAACATGGTAAAGAATTTGTATGTATAATTTCTTTTCGAGTTAATAATGATGATGAAACAATTGGTAAAACAGTTGTAGCACCAGAAGATAGAGATAATTGTATTAAAGCTATCTTAAAGAAATATCCCAATGATCATTTAGATTTATCTTCTGAATTTATGTGCAAGCATTGTTTTGAAGAAATACTCCAAAAAGAAT
The DNA here is from genome assembly GCA_011371325.1 of Thioploca sp. Taxonomy (GTDB): domain Bacteria; phylum Pseudomonadota; class Gammaproteobacteria; order Beggiatoales; family Beggiatoaceae; genus DRQV01. The sequence goes on along the minus strand of DRQV01000043.1, from coordinate 11,877 downwards.
TGGAAGATTTGGAGTTTGAATATGGCTCTAAGATGGTTCACTAAATGGAAACGCTATTTATTGCGGATTTGCATCTCTCACCATCCAGGCCAGATTCTTTAAAACTAATTTTAGAATTTTTATCTGGTCGAGCTAAACAAGCTGAAGCTTTATACATTTTAGGGGATTTATTTGAAGTATGGGTGGGAGACGACGATGATGAACCAATTTATAAGTCAGTATTGGCCGCATTGCAAGATTTGACTATACCAATATTTGTAATGCACGGTAATCGGGATTTTTTACTGGGGAAACAATTTACTAAAAATACTGGTTGTCAACTAATTCCTGATTATCATGTAATTGATTTATATGGTAAACCAACTTTATTGCTACATGGCGATACCTTATGTACTTTGGATACTGATTATCAAGCTTTTCGTCAACAAGTACGAAAGCCAAACTGGCAGAAATTCTTTCTGTCTCAACCGTTGTCGATAAGAAAAAAATTAGCAAAAGAAGCTCGTGATTCTAGCCAAGCCAAAACTAAAAATACTAATGTTGAAATTATGGATGTAACCGTGGAAGCAGTCAATGAGCAGTTAACTAAATATAATGTTACTCAATTAATTCATGGTCATACTCATCGTCCCAATTGCCATGAGGTTGACGGTAATATTAGATGGGTTGTGGGGGATTGGAATAAAGATAGTGCGATTATTTTGAGTTGTGATGCTGATGGTTGTAAATTGGTTGATTTGTTGGCAACTATTTAAATTCGTAAATAAAAATCTCAGATAATTTAAAGTTAATATCCAAATTCATAAATACAAATAAAATTATGTTCAAACCATTATCAATGCGATATATTTCCCTCAAAGTACTAACTGAGGATACTCCTGTGATAGCCCAATTACTAGCTGATTGTAGAGTGTTTAACCCTGAGACAACCGAACAATTACCAGAACAACTAGGAAAAAACTATCGCAACTTATTTAATCAAGCTAAGGCTCGTTTACATAAGATCATGGCATATGTATCCTTTACTAACCCCACGATATATACTTCACAACCAACCTCTATTGATGAATTACAAAAAAATAATAAAAAACTAGGTGAAATTTGGATACAAATATCCGAATTAGAAGAACAGTTATATAAAATAAATGAACAATCCAATAATCTAAAAAATTTATTAGAAACTCTGAATATTTTCAAAAATTTAGACATAGATTTAACTTTATTTCAAAAATCAGCTAAATTTTTAAACTTACATATTGGTACAATTCCACTAGAAAACCTAGAACAATTACAAGCGGCAATTACCTTAGCAGAACATTTATTAGATGTTTTTCATCGTGATGAAAATATAGTTTATTTTATAGTAGCTGGCCCTTTGACTCAGCAAGATAAAGTCAAGGCTATTTTAGAACATGCTGATTTTCAATCATTAAATATACCAGAACAGTTTCACTCTCATCCACAACAAGTACATGCTGATTTAACCATTCAATTCCAACAATTAGAAGAGCAAACCAAAACTATAAACGATAATATTCAAGCATTAATACTAAAAAATAAAGAATTTTTACAACAAACTTATCAAAATTTAAATAATGCTTCTGCTTATGCCGAATTAACAGAAACTATTAGAGGGCAAGGAAAATTAGCTTTGATTGAAGGCTGGATTCCTAAAACTGATGTAACAACTTTAGAAACAACTTTAACTGAAAAATTAACCTCTCCATTCGTATTTAGCAGCCGCAAACCAACTTCAGCAGAATATCGGCAAGTACCATCATTAGTACGCTATCATCATTATTTAGCTCCATTTACCACCTTGGTAAACAACTATGGCACGCCTCGTTATGGTGAATTTGACCCAACCTTATTATTTACTGCTACCTTTATTTTAATGTTTGGCAGTATGTTCGGTGATGTTGGGCATGGAGCATTAATTGTGGGAGCTGGCTGGTATTGGAGGACTAAATTTACTCCATTTTTCCTAGCTGCTGGAATCTCTTCCATTGTGTTTGGTTTCTTATATGGCAGCATTTTTGGCTTTGAAGAAGTACTCATGCCAGCTTTATGGCTATCACCAATTCATAATCCAAATATAGTGTTAGAAATGGCTTTATATTGGGGCTGTGGTTTTGTATTATTAGCAACCATGATTAATGTTATAAATCGTTGGCAAGAAGGTAACTATGCCACTGCATTGTTGAATAATACTGGAATAGCTGGTATCTGCCTGTATATTGGTGGATTTATTGCTATTAAACAGTGGATGCAAACTGATAATTTTTCCACCGATCAACAACTACTTATAGCAATACCGCTATTAATAATTCTAAGCTATAAGTGGTATAAAAATAAAATGCCATTAGCAGAACGAGTTTTAGTAACTCTAATTGAAGGATTAGAATCATTGCTTAATTATTTGGCTAATACCTTGTCATTTTTGCGAGTTGCAGCTTTTAGCCTTAACCATGCAGCGTTAGCTATAGCAGTGTTTACCTTGGCTAATATGATGGGATCACCCGCTGATTGGTTAATAATTATCTTGGGTAATTTATTTATCGTGATATTGGAAGGAGCTATCGTTACCATTCAGGTTCTAAGATTAGAATATTACGAAGGATTTTCTCGATTTTTTAGCGGAGATGGTAGAGAATTTAAACCTTTGAGTTCTAAAATTTTAAACTAATAGATATATACTTAAATTACGCAATTACTAACCTCCCTAATCCATAAATTCCATTAAGTTAAGGAAATAGGGTCAAGGGATTACCCCTACAAATAATTATGTAGGGGGTAGCTTTCTGCGGTAACATCAGTTTATAATTAAACTATCCCAATCTACATTTTTAACAGATTATATGAATTTAAATTTTCTTGATTTCGAACAGCCTATTGCTGAGTTAGAAGCTAAAATTGATGAATTACGCTATGTTGATGGTGATAATGAAATTAACATTAGTGATGAAATAGCTCGTCTACAAGTTAAATGTGAAGAATTAACTCATAAAATTTTTTCCAATTTATCAGATTGGCAAATTTCTCAATTAGCCCGTCATCCTAAAAGACCATATCTACTTGATTATATTGAATTAATTTTTACCGATTTTGAAGAATTACATGGTGATCGAGTATTTGCTGATGATTTAGCTATGGTCGGGGGATTAGCTAGATTAGAAGGTAATCCAGTAATGGTAATTGGTCATCAAAAAGGACGAGATACCAAAGAAAAAATCCAACGAAATTTTGGAATGCCACGACCAGAAGGATATCGTAAAGCTTTACGGTTAATGCGAATGGCAGAACGGTTTAAAATTCCAATTCTTACCTTTATTGATACGCCAGGAGCTTATCCAGGGGTAGATGCTGAAGAACGTGGCCAAAGTGAAGCTATTGCACGTAATTTATATGTCATGGCTGGGTTAAAAACTCCGATTATATGCACGATTATTGGTGAAGGTGGTTCTGGTGGTGCATTGGGAATTGGGGTCGGTGATAAAATATGTATGTTGGAATACAGTACATATTCAGTTATTTCACCAGAAGGTTGTGCTTCTATATTATGGAAAAGTTCTGAAAAAGCTTCAGATGCAGCTAATGCTATGAAAATAACTTCAAAACATCTGAAAGAATTAGGTTTGATAGATATTATTATTCCAGAACCTTTAGGTGGGGCTCATCAAAACATTAAGATAATGGCAGAAAATTTAAGCTCTGTGCTACAAGAAAATTTAGATGAACTTAAACTAAATAGCTCTGATGAACTAGTACAGAATCGTTATCAAAAATTTATGCGATTTGGTAAATTTGATGAAAGCAATTGATAATTTCCCATGTGGGAATAAAAATTACCTAAAATTTTATACGGTTGAATTTAATTATGTTAGCCAAAAGAATTATTCCATGTCTTGATGTTGATGCCGGCCGAGTTGTTAAAGGAATTAAATTTGTAAATATCCGAGATGCTGGTGATCCAGTTGAGGTTGCTAAACGTTATGATGAGCAAGGTGCAGATGAAGTAACTTTTTTAGACATTACAGCTAGTTCTGATAATCGGGATACAATGATACATGTTGTAGAAGAAGTTGCTAGTCAAGTATTTATCCCATTAACAGTTGGTGGTGGAATTCGTGAATTAGCAGATATTAGACGAATGCTTAGCGCTGGAGCTGATAAAATTGCTATTAATACAGCTGCTATTTTTAATCCTCAATTTGTTAAAGAGGCTACAACTCATTTTGGTTCGCAATGTATTGTAGTGGCAATTGATGCTAAACAGGTTGATGATACTCCACGTTGGGAAATTTTTACTCATGGAGGGCGTAAAGCAACTGGAATTGATGCTGTGGAATGGGCTAAAAAAATGACCGAGTTTGGAGCTGGAGAAATATTACTTACTAGTATGGATCGTGATGGTACTCGGAATGGTTTTAATTTAGAATTAACTCGCGCTATTAGTGAATCAGTTCGAGTTCCAGTGATTGCATCTGGCGGAGTAGGAACGTTAGAACATTTAGCAGAAGGAATTATTAAAGGTAAGGCAGATGCAGTATTAGCGGCTAGCATTTTTCATTTTGGAGAGCATACTATCGCCGAAGCTAAACAAGTTATGGCGGCTAAAGGTATTGAAGTTCGCTTATAACTTAAATCGGTAAATTAAAGTTAGAAAACTATCTTCACACCAAGATCAACTCCTCTCACATGACTGTTTGATCCAATGTTCAGACTGACAAACTATTTATTTGCTACACGGGGAAACTGTACCACTTATCATCTTTCCTGAAAAACGCAAAGCTTCGCACATTAATATCCAAAACGCATTAATCGTTATGTTCAACAACTTTTGATCGAAGAATCTATTAATAATCCCAAACAATTTATATTCTAAATTAATGCAGGATAGTGATACTGGTAAATGTTCTGTACATAAATCCAGTTTTCTTGTATACTATTGACTCCTAAGTGTTATTCACTTTTCATTAAACTTGGAAGAGAAATGTCAGCACAAGAATTTAATTTAGAAGTAACACCAATCTTACCAGAATCTCTGAAACAATTGGAAGAACTAGCAAATAATTTATGGTACAGTTGGAATACTCCAGCTCGACAACTATTTGAACGTCTTGATCGAGAATTATGGACTCGAGTAAAACATAATCCAAAGTTGTTTCTGCGTAATGTTGATCAAAGAAGCCTACATAAAGCAGCGAAAGATTTATCATATCTTAAAACATATAGACAAGTTTTGGCTAGTTATAGTGACTATCTTAACAATAAATGTCGACAAGATGGTGGAATTCGATTAGAAAATGATGATTTAGTTGCTTACTTCTGTGCTGAATACGGATTCCATGAGAGCTTACCAGTCTATTCTGGTGGTTTAGGTATTTTAGCCGGAGATCATTGTAAAACAGCTAGTGATATATGTTTACCTTTTGTTGCAGTAGGTTTATTTTATCACCAAGGTTACTTTACTCAACGTATAGATGCTGAAGGTAATCAAATTGCTAGTCTTAGTGATAATGATCCTAAACATCTACCAGTAACAGCAGTATTAGATGAATTTGGTAATGAAATACTGATAGAAGTTAAAATTGGTACTACTAACGTAGTGGCCAGAACTTGGTTGGCTAAAATTGGCCATATTAGTCTATATTTATTGGATACCAACGTATCACAAAACAATGAGGATGACCGTAATATCACTCGTCAGCTTTATGGTGGTGATGAGCATACTCGAATTAAACAAGAAATTGTATTGGGTATTGGTGGTACTCGTTTGTTAAGAAAACTTGGTTTACAACCGAATATTTGGCATATAAATGAAGGACATGCTGCATTTTTAATTTTAGAAAGACTGCGTGAACTGATAGCATCTGGTCAAAATCATACAACCGCATTAGAAATTGTGGCATCCGATGTAGTTTTTACCACTCATACTCCAGTTCCAGCCGGGCATGATCACTTCCCACAAGATTTGATAATGAATTATTTGGGCTCTTTCTGTAATGACGATTTGAGAATATCACAAGAAGAATTTCTAGCTTTAGGTTGTTTAGAAAATGACAATCCAGACTTCAATATGACTACTTTAGCTATTAAAGGTTCAAGGCATAGGAATGGGGTTAGTAAGATTCATGGTAAAATTTCTGCTGAGATTTGTGCTAAGTTTTGGCCAGAAATAAATCCAAATGAAAATCCTATGGGTTATGTGACAAATGGAGTTCACGTATCGTCAATGTTAGCTAGGGAATGGACTGAATTATTTGATGATGTGTTGGAATTTCAATGGCAAGATCATTTATGCGATCGAGATTTTTGGCAACGAATTGCTAATATCCCGGACCAACAGTTTTGGAATATTAAACAGAAAGCTAAATCACGGATGTTAGAAGTAATACGCAACATAGTGATTGCTCAACATTTACCCCATCAAATTTCAGAAACCCATTTGGAACATTTGCTTAAATATATTGACCCAAATAATCCTAATATTCTTACTATTGGTTTTGCTCGTCGTTTTGCAACTTACAAACGTGGTACTTTACTATTCAATGATATAGATAGATTACGTGATATTTTACAAGATGTAAATCGTCCAATAGTGTTTATCTTTGCCGGAAAAGCTCATCCAGCCGATATACCTGGGCAGAGTTTACTGAAAGATATTTATCAAATAAGTGAAGAGCCTGATTTTATTGGAAAAATTATTGTAGTACAAGGTTATGATTTAGCATTATCACGTCGCTTAGTTTCTGGAGTTGACGTATGGTTAAATAATCCAGTTTACCCACAAGAAGCCAGTGGTACTTCTGGTATGAAAGTGGCTCTTAATGGAGGAATTAATTTAAGCGTATTAGATGGTTGGTGGCCAGAAAGCTATGATGGAGAAAATGGTTGGGCAATCAAACCTTCCCCACATAATGATAATACAGAATTGCGGGATCACGATGATGCTCGTACTTTGTATGAATTATTGCAAGATGAGATAATTCCTTTATATTATAATCGAGGTGAAGGTGGCTATTCACCAGGTTGGGTTAAAAAATCCAAACGGTCTATGACTACAGTTTTACCACAGTTTAATACTATTAGAATGCTGAATGATTATCTGGATAATTCCTATCTACCAGCTAAAAAGCAAGGTCAACGTTTAAGAGAAGATAATTATAATAAGGCTCGCGAATTAGCTGAATGGAAGGCCTCTGTTAGAAATCATTGGAATGGAGTGCATATTCGGCAAGTTACTGAACCACAAACTAAACAGTTTACTTATGGTGAATCTATCACGATTCAAGTTGCAGTAAACTTAAATAATTTACGGCCAGAAGATTTAACGGTTGAATTACTGTTATCTCGCCAAGTGTATCATCCAGAAATTTTATTACCAACTCAGCACGATTTACAGAGTATTTGGGGCGATAATCAGGATCGAACTGCTTCTTATAAATTTAAATCTGAACATCAGCTTGATAACGGTGAACATCTTTATAGTTTAACTTTCCAACCAGATTTATGTGGTGGATTGAGTTATCGAATTAGAGTTTTACCTTATCATAAATTGCTTGCCAATAAGCATGAAATGGGTATGATGCGTTGGATTTAATGCTTTAAAAATAGTTCCTTGTCAAATACCTGTAATTTGGCAAGGGGTTTCCTTCTTTTAAAACTTGTTCAAACTGTGGTCAAAAGAAGAACGAACTCAAGTTATCCAATTTACCAATGTGAAGCTTGTGGGACTAGATCGAGGTTGCCATTAACTTGAAAAAGCTATCAATCAATTTGATGTAAAGTTAAAATAACGGTATAAAGAAATATGAAATCAAATAGTGAACATTGGAATTCAATATTCTCACAGGAACACTCAACCTTAGGATGGTATGAAAAAGACTTAACTCCAACATTTACTTTATTAAATCAGATCGAAACATGGAAATCTTCCACAATATTTATACCTGGTGCAGGAACCTCTACTTTAGTTGATACATTATTACTTGAGAATACAAAATTAGTTCTTAACGACATAAGTATTATAGCTCTAAATAATCTCAAAGAGCGATTGGGGAAACAAAATATTGACTGGCTTTGTCAAAATATTGCACAACCTATCCAAAAAGAAATACCGATTATTGATATTTGGATAGACAGAGCTGTTTTACATTTTTTGATAGAAGAAGAAAATATAAATGGTTATTTTGACAATTTAAAATCCCATTTAAGAATTGGTGGTTATGCCATTTTTGCTGAGTTTTCTAAAAAAGGTGCAACTAAATGCGCAGGTTTAACTATTCATCAATACTCTACTGAAGAATTATCAAAAAAATTGGGAACATCATTTAGCTTAATTTCAAGCTTTGAGCATGTATATATCAATCCAAATGGTGATCCAAGGCCATATATTTATGTTTTATTCAAAAGAGAAGAGTAATTGGAGATATAACTATAAATTCCTAACTAGTTAATCTTTAAATATAAATCCTGCCAACTGGACTATAAGATATATTACCTTTATTATCAATGGCTTCAACATAATACTTAATATTACCAGTGTTAGCAGGTAGAACAGCTTGATATTGAGTGGCTATTGCAATTGGGTTAGTTTTGGATGGATAAGCACCACAATCTTTCATATTAATAGTTAGTTTATTTTGTAGATCAGAATAATAATGTAATAAAACTTGTTTTACCCCAGTTATATCATATATGAAAGTACGAAAAGTGGCTTCTTTAACCGCCTCAGTTAACCCATTTTGTCCCCAATCTTTCCCACCAGGGTTTGCAGGTCTTACCCAAGGCATAAATATAGTTGGACCAGTTTTATCTTGTTTAACTAGTTTATCAATATTACCTCCTATCATTGTAATTGCTTTATTAGCAGCATTTGTTACTTGAGCATCCCAAATATCCTGTCCAGTCCAATACCAATAACAACTAGTTTCAGCAGTGTAAAGCAAGCGTTGTAGAGCTTCTAATAAATAATGTTCTAGTTTACTATCCTCAAAAGAATGGATAATATTTTGGAAAGCGGTTAATACTGCCCAACTATTTAAATCTGGAGAATAATCTTTTTCTGCCCATGAAAACCATTTGGTAAATTGTGGATCGCCATTATCCGCTCCAGCCCAAGAACCAGCCTCTACATGAACGATATTGTTAGGATCAACTGGGAATTTATGTAAGTAATCTTTAATAGTAATTAGCTGGAAACGAGCGTCAGTTTGACACATATTGACCAAACCGCCAGTATTACAAGTGTAATAACTATCAGCTCCACCACCATAATTGTCTCCATCAGAATGAAGCACAAAAAAAGGTGGATGTTTAGGATCAAAAGTTGACTGAATTTTATTATAAATTTGTCCCATCACAGATTCATATTGCAAAGCACCATAGCCACCACGAGCATCTTCATTACCTAAATAACGTTCTGCTGGCACACCAATTATTTCGGAACTATGACCAATATGATCTGTATAACGTAACATACAAGGTTTCAATAATTGTGGAGAAATCTTACTCGGAGCCCAAATATTATTTAAAGTTAACCAGTCATTGACCGCAGTATTTTCTTGATCTGCTTGATTAGGAGGCAACATGCCTTCAGAACTACCAGCATAAGGATAATCTTTACAAGCCCGAAAATGATGAATAGAATCGTATATAATCGCATTAACTCCCACTTGCTTTAAAGCTGGAATCATATGTGGCTGAAAAGCTGTTTCAGGTGGAAACATTACGTCACTAGCTTCAGTAGCAAAAACTTCTTTAATTATTTGACGATGTAATTTTACTTGACCAATAATATCTCGATTAGGAATTAATGGCATTAATGGATGAAAAAATCCAAAAGCTGAAAAATCTATACGGGGATTACCAAAAGCAGTTTTAGTTTGAGCTAAATCTCGTAACCTTTGATTCCAATTGCTAAAAGCACCGTTACTCCGACCAGTTTCTGCACAACGGTTTAATTGTTCAATTAATGATCCAGACCAACTAGTTGATAATCCAGCATGGTTAAGACCACCATCAATATATTGTTGAACTGCTATTGGAATAAAATCTGTGTAAGGGCCACTTCGTTGGCCAAAAATATCATCTTTTTCCCCATCCCAATAATCGGTATCAGTAGCATTATAATATGGTTGGTGCATATGTTTATGAATCCCAAAATAGATCACTGGTTGCCTATTTTCGCCTAAAGTTATATTCGGTGCTATTGGTTTTTTTACCACTTTAGAATCTATAATTTGGATATCTCGAAATATAGTAATCCAGTCAGTTTCACCAGCATTAGATAGATTAGCAACTTTACAACCTTCAATTTGTAAATTAGCCATACCAGTATGATAGGCAATTGCTGGAACTTGAAATTCGTAACAGTAATTACCTTTATATTTAACCAACTGTTCTTTTACAATCCATTCCCAACCATCTGAATGACGAATGATAATTTGAGTAAAAGGCATTTCACCATCAGCTTCAACAATTATAGTAAAACCTTGTCCAACCTCTATTTTTTCCGGTAATTCTATTGTTTTTATGCTAGTGAATATCATGATTTTCTCACGTAATTTAAAGTTTATACCGACTTGTATATAGCATTTTAATATTTAATTAAGAATTGCTATAACTTAGATTATTATAATAGCATAATGAACTCTTTACAAATCCATAGATATATAATAAAATGATAATGTTCCATTCATCTAGTCGCCTAAGACATTACCCTCTCAAAGCGAAAACGTGGGTTTGAATCCCCTATTAGAGTATATCAGCCAATCTAAATAATCCTTCCAACTATGAATTATTGTAGTAATTGCGGTTCCGCCCAACTTATATCCAAAATACCAGAAGGTGACCATATGCTTCGTATTGTATGCGAAGATTGTCACACTATTCACTATCAAAATCCTAAAATAGTTGCTGGTTGTTTGCCAGTTTGGGAAGACAAAGTATTGTTATGTAAACGAGCAATTCAACCTCGTCATGGGTTTTGGACTTTGCCAGCCGGTTTCATGGAAAATAATGAGACGGTGGAACAAGCTGCGGCTCGGGAAACTTGGGAAGAATCTGAAGCAAAGATTGAACAACTTGAATTATATACAATTATTAGTCTACCGCATATTAACCAAGTATATATGATGTTTAGAGCTAAATTATGCGATTTAACATTTGCACCAGGGATAGAAAGTTTAGAAGTTAAGTTGTTCACTCAAGATGAAATTCCTTGGAAAAATCTAGCATTTACGACTATTCATCGTACTTTAACACACTATTTTCAAGACCGAATAGATAGTAACTTTCCAGTCCATTTAGGAGTGATTAATAAAAACCGACAAATTAATTCCTAGTTTAAGTTATACAACTTTAATTTTTAAATTAAATGGGCAATATTAAGTGAATTGCCGTTATAAACACATTCATTACTCACTAATATTTTAATTACTCTAAATTCTATCTAAATACCAATTTAATTATTTTAAGCATGAAACAAGTTAATCCTTTCAGTAATAGTAGAGTTGATACGCCTTTTCAGCACCATATAGATTTAAAAGAAATTTATCAAACTGAATTTGTTAGGTTAAATTCCATTATAGATGATATTAAATCAGACACAGAAAATCATCAGACTAAGGGTGCAGTGGTAACTGGTGAGCCAGGTATTGGTAAAACCCATATGATGATGCGATTGGCAACGGAACGATTAACTAGTAATCGTTTGCTATTCATTCGCCAACCCAATAATATCGATTCGGTTTTATATCATACTTACAGCCGAATGCTAGAATCTCTAGTAGAAAAAGTACCAAATAGTCCTTATTCGCAGCTTGAGCATTTATTAGCAACCAGTTTTTCAAAAATTATCATTGATACTTTCCG
>DRQV01000042.1 GCA_011371325.1 Thioploca sp. | reverse complement strand
ACCATTCATAGTTGGAGCTGTGGAACCAATAGCATGAATCGTAGTTCGTTCAAGTTTGATTGGCATGATTTCATCACGTGATTTTTGCAGAAAATAGTTGAGCTTGCGAGGTGTAACTTTAAAATGCTTGATTAGGTCTTTTTTGGTGGAAACGGAAACAGTTCCATCAACAAAGGACAATATTATTTATTAGCTAATTACGCCAAAACCTACTATCAATTCATTTTTAAAAGGTAGGAACCAATTAGTTGAAAAACTAAGCGAAAATGGTTATCCAATATTCAAAAAAGCTAACAAAGTAAAAGGGTTGTTTGACAAAATATTTATTTTAACCTATCTTATTGACTATTATGGTGATTTAATTTATGATTGTTCAAAGTTAGGAGCTGAAAGAGATACTCTGTTTACAGTCAAATTATTAGAAACTATTTTTAACAATGCTAACCCGTTTGGTGGTGTAGTTTAATACATTTATTACGGAAGAAATATGCTAGAAAGAGAAAGAGTTACAAAATATTTTTCAATTAATTCCTAGTGAAAATTATCATTTATCTGCTATGCGTCCTGAAATATATTTATTTGGCAACATCTAGCATAGATGGAACAGCAGAAATAGCTATAGATCATATTACTCAGCGTTCTTTTTTTTGATAAATATGTAATTATTTTAAACTATCGAAGAAAAGTTAAAAATACTTCTGGTTTAGGTTGTATGAATACTTATTAAATAAACATGTTTAGTTGAGGTGCTATTCTTTTGTATGTCAATCCAATATCAGAATCAGGATTCACAAGATTAAAGGATTTTCAAGATTAAAAAACCCAACTTCATGGATTGATTATTGGTTTTATCCTGTGAATCCTGATTCAGACAATTAAATACAACTTATTATTAAATAAAAAATGATGCAAATACACCCTGAATATATTGGAGTTGCCAAATGATTCGTTATTTTGCTTCTCATCCAACCATCAGCAATATCTTAATGATGGCTATTATCGCATTAGGTTTTGCTTCATTAACTAGATTAAATAAAGAATCTTTTCCACAACTTAAACCCAGTAAAGTCCAAGTTACAGTAGTTTATCCCGGAGCTAATCCAGCCGATGTTGAGAGCGGTATTTGCAATCCTCTGGAAGATGCCACTGATGGAATTAGCTTTCTGAAAGAACAGCAATGTGATGCTCGGGATAATATCGGTATTTTCACTCTGGAAATGCAGGAAGCTGGTAATATGCGTGAGTTTACCGATGATATTAAAACGGCAATTGATGCAATTCAAAACTTTCCAGATAATATTGAAGACCCAGTAATCAAACAATTAGGACGGGTAAATGCGGTTGCCAATATTGCTATCACTGCTGATAAGCTAACTCCCAGTGAGCTAAAAGCTTTAGCAGAATATTATCGGGATCGCTTGTTAGCCATGCCACAAATTCCGATAGTTGTCATGGACGGTTTTTCTACCCATCAATTGCAAGTATTAATTCAACCTGATACCCAGAAAAAATATAATCTCAGTGTCCAAGATATTGCCAATTTAATTGCAGCCCAAGCCTTAGAATTACCGGTTGGAACTTTGGAAACTAAAGAAACATCTTATCAAATCAGCTTTGATAATGTTAGAAAAACAGCCGATGAATTAGCTAGTTTAGTGATTATTAATACTCATGATGGTGGAGAAATCAGACTGGGAGATATTGCCAAAATTATAGATAAATTTGAAAAACCAGAAGAGCGAATTGAACTAGATGGCAAACTAGCAGCTCTACTAAGAATAAGTAAAAATACTATTGATGATACTTTAAAAATTGCTGATGCAATAACTGCTTTTGTGGAACAAGAAAATAAAATTCTGCCCACTGGAACTCATCTTACCGTAGTCAATAATATGTCAACATCAATAGAAGACCGTTTACAATTAATCTTAAAAAATGGTTGGCAGGGGTTAATTTTAGCTATGTTGGTATTATTTCTATTTTTTTCATGGCGTTACACTTTCTGGATTGCTTTAGGTTTACCCACCTCTTTTTTAGGCGGATTAGCTCTAATGGTGGTATTTGGCGTAAGTATCAATATGATATCAATGGTTGCTTTGCTCATGGCAATCGGAATTTTAATGGATGATGCCATCGTGCTGTCAGAAAGCATTGACCACGAATATCGTAAAGGTAAATCCCCATTAGATGCCACTATAGATGGAACTAACAAAGTTTTGCGTGGAGTCGTGTCCTCCTTCCTAACTTCAGCTTTTTTATTCGGTAGCTTATTGATGATGAAAGGGGATATGGGACAGGTATTAGGTGTATTGCCAGTGGTATTGCTCTCTGTCTTGAGCATAAGTTTACTAGAAGCATTTTTAGTATTACCCCACCATCTAAAACATTCATTGGAACATACTCATCAGCAAGAAACACCTAAATGGCGACAATATTTTGAAGCGGGTTTTAATAAATTTCGCCATCTGGTTGGAAATCTCACTACAATAGCAATGCAGTTTCGTTACATCACGGTTGGTATCGCTTTGGCAATGTTAATTTTATCCATCGGCCTGATTGCGACTGGCACGATTAAGTTCAAAGCCTTTCCAGATTTAGAAGGTAATAATTTTGAAGCTAGGATATTATTACCCCAAGGTACACCATTAGCGGAAACTGAGCGAGTAGTAGGAATTTTGCTCGACTCTCTGGAGAAAACTAATCAAGCTCTTAGTCAAGCAGAAAAGCTAGTTAAAAACATTCAAGTCTCTTATGGTAAACATGGAGATGTACCAGAAAATGGTTCACATTTAGCAACTTTGAGCATCGATTTACTTAACACAGAAAAACGCAATATCAGAATTAGCGAATTGGTGCAACATTGGAAGCAAAATACCAGAGAATTGCCTAATGTAGTCAATATTCAGTACAAAGAACCTAAAGTTGGTCCGGCTGGACGGGCAATTCATATTCGCCTTAGTGGAGAGAGTTTACAACAGCTTTCCAAAGCCTCTTGGGAAGTACAGAATTGGCTCAGAGGTTATGCTGGAGTCAATAATTTGCTGGATGATTTACGACCGGGAAAACCCCAATATAGTATTAAACTTAAACCCGGAGCATTAGCTGCTGGCATTGATTCCCGTAGTATTGCTCTCCAATTACGATCAGCTTATCAGGAAATTAAAATAAGTGAAATTTATCATGGACGAGAAGCCTATGAAATAGTTGCTAAATTAGATCGAAAACTTGGTCAGGAATTAGATGATTTTGACAATTTAACCGTGTTTTCTAAAACTGGGCAGCCAATCCCATTAACCAGTATTGCCATCATCACCGAAACTCGTGAATTTGCTCGAATCGGTCATGTCAACCATTTACGCACAGTTAATATTTATGGGGATGTAGATGCTAAAATTGCCAATACTTCAGAAGTAATCAAAGGGCTGGAAGTAAATTTTTTAAATACCCTGCAACAACGCTATCCTAATGTTAGTTTTGCTCTAAAAGGTGAAGTTGAAAATGGTACGGAAACTAAAATATCTATCCTGACTGGCTTTGGTTTAGGGGCATTTGCTGTCTTTCTGTTACTAAGTCTGCAATTTCGTAATTACCGTGAACCACTTTTAGTCATGATTAATATTCCGCTTGCTCTCATTGGGGCAATTTGGGGGCATTTTATTATGGGATTAGACTTCACTATGCCCAGCATGATTGGCTTTGTTTCATTAGCAGGAGTGGTCGTCAATGACTCTATCTTATTGGTAGAATTCGTAAAATATCACGTTGCAGATGGCATGGTCTTACACACTGCTGCCAAACAAGCGGTACATGACCGGTTTCGAGCTATTTTCCTCACCTCAGTCACCACCATTGCTGGCATGACTCCATTGCTGTTTGAAACTAGTTCCCAAGCCTTGATTTTAGTACCTTTGGTAACTAGCATCGTATTTGGTATGGTGACATCTACAATTTTAATAATGCTGGTATTGCCTTCCATGTATGCTATTATGGAAGATATTGGGTTTGTTAGGTTGAGTGATGGGAATAGCTGAGCAACCTACAAACTAATTTTGGTGTATGACGTTCCACTTATACACCTTACGAGTTACGTGCTTAATTTTTGTATTTCTCTGATGAACTCTGTAAATCACTCCATTTTTATAAAACCATATCTCACCCCAAATAAGCAACAGCAATATGGCAGGGTGGATATTTTTTTAAAGACTCTGAGATTTGAAGATTTTAATAATTTCATTTAAATACTCGATTTTGAATAAAAACTAACGCTTATGTTAATCGGTACTAGACAAGGACGTAAAATGTCCGATTCAACGACCGGTGTACACTCAGTATGGGCATCTAAACGTTTAATTGTAAATATTATAGCTACTAACCGATGGTAATTGTAAATTCATAATTGTAGATAAATAGTTTACAGCAAATAAATAATATAAGTTAAATAACTGATATTAAAAGTAATTAATGATGGTTGGAAATAGTTATAAAATACATATTACAATGAAAAAATATACTATTATTAATTTGGGTATTAATTCACCATTAAAACAGTATTTATATATATATATTTAAATCTAAAATAATAGTAATTTACTATATTATAAAATATCATTTGAAAACGATATAATATAACACCATTATTTCACTGTATCAATTTACAGTTAATATTGTATTATATTACATATCTTTTAATCGTTAAAAATGGTAATATTTTTATGAAGTCAAAAACAATAATCAACCCTATTCATGATGGAACGATAATTCCAGTTCATATGAGTGGCGGTTACGCATTGGTTGATAAGCTGTATGATTTGGCATTTGAAAAATTTAGCGTAAAGCCAAGTGAACTCAAAGATAAAACTTATGGAATTTTCAAAAAGAGAAAAAGTATCAAACTCTTTATGCAAGTATTAGCAGAAAGTGAAAGTTTGCAAGTAGATGCTTTGGAACAAGGTCGTGGCAAAACCAAGAGAATACACCCAGTATTAGCAATTCGTTATTGTTCTTGGTTATCACCTAAGTTTGAAGTATTTATTTATCATTTCTTTTTGGAAAATTATCCATCATTGCGTGAATCAGGTGGTGATTATTATAATGAGTTACGAATGGTTTGGCTGCCCAAATTATTTATTGAAGCAAATTTAGTAGGAATAGTCATTCAGATGAATGTTTATTTTAAACAAAAATTGAAAAGAACTACTGATTGGAATACTGCTACCAAAAATGATTATTGTATAAGGAATCATGT
>DRQV01000041.1 GCA_011371325.1 Thioploca sp. | reverse complement strand
GCAAAAAATATAATGCTACGATTTTTAAAACGTTCTCCACGATAAATTTCGATTCTATTTAATATTTCGTCTGATACAAAATATAGGATTATTCCAGCTAGCATGAAAGATAACATTTCAAGCATAATCAATATTTCCTAAAATAGTTCTATAATATTATTATAATTCTTAATTAAATTCAACAGCAATAAATTATATATTTTCATAAATACTAAATTATACAACCATCTTTTAATTAATCAACTAATGGTAAATTTATCTGTCATAATAATCACTAAAAATGAAGAGCATTGTATTGAAAACTGCCTTAATTCAATTGCTTGGTGTGATGAAATAATTATAGTAGATTCTGGTAGCACTGATAATACAATTACAATTTGTAATAAATTTACAGATAAAATATATATCAAAAATAATTGGCAAGGATTTGGACATCAAAAAAATTTAGCATTGACAAAAGCAACTGGAAAATGGGTATTATCAATAGATGCTGATGAACAAGTTCCAATAGCATTACGACAGGAGATAGAATTCGTTATTAATAGTTCCGAGTTATTTGCCTTTCGGATTCCACGTCTATCTAACTATTGCGGTAAATGGATGCGACATAGTGGTTGGTTTCCTGATTATATAATCCGCTTGTTTAAACGTAATTATGCTAGTTTTACCAATGATTTAATCCATGAAAAAATCCAGGTTAATAATGATAAAATTGGTACTTTACAAAATTCTTTATTACATTATTCTTTCACTTCATTGGAAGAAGTATTAGAGAAAATAAATAGTTATTCTTCAGCAAATGCCCAAATGCACTATGAAAAAGATAAGCAATCTAGTCTTAAACAAGCTGTCTGGCATGGACTATGGGCTTTTATCCGCACTTATTTATTACGAGCTGGTTTTTTAGATGGGAAAGAGGGATTTATGTTAGCAGTATCAAATGCTGAAGGTACTTATTATCGTTATTTAAAATTAATGTATTTACAAGAAAATGCTAAAAATAAGCGTAATAGTAACAACTTATAATCGTCCAACTGCTTTAGCTTTGGTATTGCAAGCTTTAGCAAATCAACAATATTCTAATTTTGAGATTATAGTTGCAGATGATGGTTCTACTAAAACAACCACTCAATTAATAAATCAATTTTCTTATCCTATTCAACATATTTGGCAAGCAGATCAAGGTTTTCGGGCAGCTAAAGCTAGGAATAGTGCGGTTATGGCTGCTACTGGTGATTATTTAATTTTTTTAGATGGTGATTGTATTCCACGCTCTGATTTTATCTTTAAACATTATAAACTTGCCGAACCAGGCTATTTCGTAGTGGGGAATCGAGTTTTATTAAATGAACAATTTACTCAACAGGTTATTCAGACTTCTGAACCGATTATGACTTGGTCGATTAATCAATGGTTATTGGCTTATTTTCAAGGTAAAATAAATCGTTTATCTCCATTATTAAATTTGCCATTTATTAGGAAATATTGTAAACAAACTTGGCGAGGGGTTAAAACTTGTAATTTAGCTATTTGGAATAAAGATTTCCAGCAGGTAAATGGGTTTGACGAAAAGTTCCAAGGTTGGGGACATGAAGATGCAGATTTAGCTGTCCGATTATTACGCAGTGGAATTAGGCGGAAAAATGGTCGATTTGCTGTGCCAGTGTTACATTTATGGCATACTGAAGAGGAAAAAAATCAAAACAATGTTACTCGTTTAGAACAAATATTACAATCAAATATTACTACTGCTTGTAAAGGTATTGATCAGTATAAAATATAAGGTTTTTTATATAAAATTTTAATATTTTTATAAGCTGAATGCGTAACTCAAATTAATAATAGAAGTTTAACTAATTTGAACTATGAATTATATATTAATGTTATGATTTATATTTAACTGAAAATTGAAAACATTATGTCTGATGTAGAAGTAAAAGTACCAATTCTTGCTAAATCTACCGCTAAGTTACTAAACTGGCAAAAAAAAATGGGTGATATAGTTAAAGAAGGTGAAAGATTAATAGAGATTGAAACTGATAAAGTTATATTAGATATACTTGCCCCTCAAGATGGTAAAATAATTAAAATTTTGAAATCTAATAATGAAACTGTATCAGGTGGAGAGAATATAGCTATCTTAAATATAGCTATCTTAGATAAAAATTGTGATGATATAAAACCAAATTTACCAATAAATAAAATGTTGGATAAAACAGTTGGACCAATAACTAACAAAGGGATTTCTCCTATTTCAGATACTGATATTTCACGGTCAGATAACATAGAAATACCGAATAACCCAACTAGAAATTGCACTTCAAGCCCACCTTGTGGAAAAGAACAGTTGCTAATGACACATGCACAACCATTATTAAATGCTCAACATAAGCACGTCATTTTAACAGTTTTTGATGAAGTTAATATGCAAATTGTACAAGACTTATGTATTAAAAATAACCAATTTTTTGAAAAGCATCATGGAGTTAAGCTAGGATTAATATCTTTTTTTACTAAAGCAGTGGTGACGGCATTAAAAAAGTTTACTATTATAAATACCTCTATTAAAAATAATGATGTTATTTATCATGATTATTATGATATTGGCATAACTATTCCTAAATATAATATTATACCAATTTTGCGTAATGCTGACATGATGTCTTTTGCTGATATAGAAAAAACTATTATTAATTTTACTAAAAAAGCTAGTGATGCTAAATTATCTGTGGAAGAGATTACTGGTGGTACTTTTACTATTACTAATATTTGTAATGCAATGCTATCAACACCTATCCTTAATTTCCCCCAAAGTGCAGTATTAGGCATTCATAATATTATAGAACGTCCTATTGTAAAAAATGGCAAAATAGTAATCCAACCCATGATGTTTATAGCACTATCTTATGATCAACGTTTAATAGATAACAATGTAGCAGTGCAGTTTTTAATCGCAGTTAAAAATTCAATTGAAGACCCTTCCCGTTTATTATTAGAGATTTAAATATGACAGATTATAATGTTATTGTAATAGGTGCAGGTCCAGCAGGATATGTAGCAGCAATTCGTTGTGCTCAGTTAGGTATGAAGACAGCTTGTATTGATAAATGGCTTAATTTAGAAGGACAAGCTTCTTTGGGTGGAACTTGTTTAAATGTTGGTTGTATTCCTTCTAAAGCTTTGCTAGATTCTTCCCATCATTATTACTTTCTGCAAAAAGAAGCAATTACCCATGGAATTCAATGTGATAATGTAAAGCTAGATATTGCAACTATGCAGGCTCGGAAAGAGGGAGTTGTTAAAACTCTTACTCAAGGTATCGCCGGCTTATTCAAAAAAAATAAAGTAACTAGTATTACAGGAACTGCTAAATTAATTGCTAATAAACAGATTACTATTACTACACCAGATGGTCAACAACAAACTATTAGTGCCGATAATATTATTATTGCCACTGGCTCTACTCCAGTTCAAATACCAATTGCACCATTTGATAATGAATTTATTTTAGATTCGACTGGAGCTTTGAATCTTACCAAAATACCAGAACGACTTGGAGTGATCGGAGCAGGAGCTATTGGTTTAGAATTGGGCAGTGTTTGGAATAGACTAGGTAGCAAAGTAACTATTTTAGAAGCTTTACCAGACTTTTTATCTATGGCAGACCGTAAAATTGCAACTTTGGCTCAACGAGAGTTAAAAAAACAAGGTTTAACGATTAATTTAAATGCCCAAGTTACTTCTACTAATATTATTAATAATGAAGTAGTAATTTCTTACTCTGATAAATCATTAACAGTAGACAAACTTATTGTAGCAGTTGGGCGTAAACCGCATACCGATAATTTAAATGCGGCTGAGATTGGGATTAAAATTGATGAGCGTGGTTTTATTCAAGTTAATGCACAACGCCAAACAGCTATTGATGGTATTTATGCAGTAGGTGACGTAATTGGAGGGCCTATGTTAGCTCATAAAGGCTCAGAAGAAGGAGTTATGGTTGCAGAATTAATAGCTGGGCAGAAAAGTGAAATGTCCTATGCAACAGTGCCATTTGTAGTATATACTCATCCAGAAATCGCTTGGGTCGGTAAAACTGAACAACAGTTAAAACTGGATAAAATAGAATATAAATTAGGTCAATTTCCATTTGCTGCTAGTGGCAGGGCTAGAGCTAATGGTGATATTAATGGAATAGTAAGAGTTATCGCTGATGTTAAAACTGATAATATTTTAGGAGTTCATATATTTGGTAATAATGCTTCAGAATTAATTACCGAAGCAGTGGTAGCAATGGAGTTAGAAGCTAGTGCTGAAGATTTAGCTAGAACTATTCATGCCCATCCAACTTTATCTGAAGCTATACATGAAGCTGCTTTAGGTGTTGATGGTGGAATGATTCATGCGTAAAATTAATGCATATTTGTAGGGGTGATCCCTTGTGGTTACCCTAATCAATTACTATAATTTACATCTTTTGTCATATACTGATTGGAAATAAAAATGCAGCCTTATAAACTAGATTTTATTACAAAATTATTAGCTGAATTGAGTAAAATAAAAGTATTTAAATGGCCTTTATTTATATCTTATCGTCCTAACAGCTTTGCAATTAAAGGATATCATACTAGGGAAATTTTAAAATTAGTTAAACCTGGCGATATTCTAGTTCGTTCTTTTAATAACTACCTTGATAATTACACTATTCCAGGAACTTTTACCCAAGTTGGCTTTTATTTAAGCGAAGTTAATGAGCAACATTTAAAAAAATTTGCTAATATTGAACAGCATGATTTTAAACTTAGCCGACAAATGATTATTCATTCAATTGGTGGAAAAGTAATTTTAGAAGATTTAATTGATTTTTGTCGTTGTGATGCTTTAGCTGTAATGCGTTTTCCACGTCAAATTAAATTATTGCAGGAGATTCCAACAGCTTTAATTGATTATTTTAATGATCCAACTGCTTCTTCAAAACTTACTAAAACTATTATTGAAGAACCTTCTGTTAAAAAAAATTGGTTGGCTAAATTTAAACGTAATAAAGATCGGGAATCAGAAGACATATCTACAGAAGAAAATGATGAAATAAAATATGATGCTAATTCTATTGCTCTAGCTAAAGCTGAAAATAATATTGTACAACATTTAAAAAATGGTAAAATTGTCGAGTTTGAAAAAATTTTTAAGATTTTATACCGACTTGCCATTAAAGAACTTAATACCATTCGTGAGCATAATTTTGGTATCGAGCCATTTTATACCACATCTAGTACAGATTTAGTATATTTTATTACCAAGAGTATTTGTTGGAACTATGCTATTATTCCTGAAACTGATAAAGTTTTATTTAAAAATCGGTCGGTCATTCTGCCTGATGCGTTTGTAGATGGTGATCTTGAAGAAGTTTGGAAAAAAGTTTAAATTAAGAGTAAATTATGAAACCTTATAGCAATAGACGAATAGTTACTTCATATCGGAAATTGAGAAGAAAACCACTAAAAACTATTTATTCTTATAAAGATTGCGGTGTTAAAAAAAGACCTTCCATGAGCATTAATCCGTATCAT
>DRQV01000040.1 GCA_011371325.1 Thioploca sp. | reverse complement strand
TGTTATTGATTGTCAAGCTTTATATAAAGAATTAGGAATGTTTACTTTTGATCCTGCATTTATGACTACAGCTAGTTGTGAAAGCAAGATAACTTTTATTGATGGTGATAAGGGTATTTTGCTATATCGTGGCTACCCAATTGAGCAATTAGCTGAAAACAGTAGTTATTTAGAGGTTTGTTATTTACTATTATATGGAGAATTGCCTACCCAAATAGAAATGGAAAATTTTACTGCTAACATTAGTCAACATGCCATGCTAAATGAAGGATTATTACGTTTTTATAATGGTTTTAGACATAATTCTCATCCAATGTCAATGTTAGTAGGAGTTGTTGGAGCATTATCAAGTTACTATTATGATGCGATGGATATTAAAAATCCAGAACATAGAAATAGAAGTGCATTACGTTTAATAGCAAAAATGCCAACCATTGCAGCTAATAGCCATAACTATTTAATTGGTCATCCTTATGTTTACCCACGCAATGATGTTGGATATGTAGAAAATTTCATGCAAATGATGTTTTCAACCCCTAATCGACCTTATGAAATCAATAAAGTAGCTTCTAAAGCATTGGAAATAATATTGATTTTACACGCTGAACATGAACAAAATGCTAGTACTTCAACTGTACGATTAGCTGGTAGTTCTCAAGCTCATCCATTTTCTTGTGTAGCTAGTGGTATTGCAACTTTATGGGGACCAGCTCATGGTGGAGCAAATGAAGCTGTAATTCGTATGTTACAAGAAATTGCAGATGTTAAAAATATTCCAAAATATATAGCACGCTTTAAAGATAAGAATGATCCAACTCGTTTAATGGGATTTGGTCATCGAGTTTATAAAAACTATGATCCAAGGGCAAAAATTATTCGTAAAAGTTGTCATAACTTATTGAATGAATTAGATACAATTGACCATCCATTGTTTGAAATTGCGATAGAATTAGAAAAAATTGCTTTGGAAGATGATTATTTTATCGAACGTAAATTATATCCAAATGTTGATTTTTATTCTGGAATTATCCTAAGTGCATTAAATATCCCATTAAATATGTTCACTGTTTTATTTGCAGTTGCCAGAAGTGTCGGCTGGGTTTCACAATGGATGGAAATGATGAACGAAAAAAACTTACGCATTGGCAGACCACGTCAATTATATATTGGAGCTGCCCAACGGGATTATATTAAAATAAATAACCGTTGACACACTTAGTTATCTAGTATAATAACAACTTTAATCACAGCTATCTTTCTGACTTAAAATTTTATAAAATCTCAATATGAAATATATCAAGGTAGGTGCTGCTTCTCTTAATCAAACTCCTCTCGATTGGAATAATAATAAAAACAATATTATAGATGCTATTAACGCTGCCCGTAATGAGCAAATAAATATTTTATGTTTACCAGAACTTTGTATTAGTGGTTATGGTTGTGAAGATGCTTTTTTAGCTTTAGGAACTCTAAATCAATCTTTACAAATTTTAACTACTATTGTACCGCATACCAAAGATATTATTGTTGCTGTTGGTTTACCATTACTATATAAAAAACAAATTTATAATACTGTTGCATTATTAATAGATGGCAATATTGTTGGATTTGTAGCAAAAAAATTTTTACCAAATGAAGGAATTCATTACGAACCACGTTGGTTTCATAGCTGGCCAACAGATATACAAGCAGATATTGAAATAGATAAACAACAATATCCAATTGGCGATATTTATTTTGACTGTGGCGGAGTTAAGATTGGTTTTGAAATTTGTGAAGAAGCATGGGTAGCTAATAGGCCGGGAATTAAACTAGCAACACAAGGTGTAGATATAATCTTAAATCCCAGTGCTAGTCACTTTGCATTTGGTAAACATAAAATTAGAACCAGATTTGTATTAGAAGGCTCACGAGCATTCAATGTCAGTTATATTTATGCCAATTTATTAGGCAATGAAGCTGGTCGAGCTATTTATGATGGCGATGCTATAATTGCTAGTGGAGGAGAAATAGTTGCTAGTAATAAACGTTTCAGTTTTAAATCTTATCAATTAGTTGCTGCTTGGATTGACATTGATTTAACTGGTATTTCAAAAATTAATAGTTGGGAAACAGATAATTGTATTAAAATTCCATTTAATTTTTACATAAATCCTCCACAGCAAAATTCACTTAGCTATGAACCGTGGGAAAACAGCTCTAGCTTGAAAGAAGAAGAATTTACCCATGCAGTTACCTTAGGGCTATTTGACTATCTGCGTAAAACTAATTCTCGTGGTTTTGTAATATCATTAAGTGGAGGAGCAGACTCTTCTGCCATAGCTTGTTTAGTACGTTTAATGGTAGAATTAGGAGTTTCTGAACTAGGAGTGAAAGCTTTTGGAGCTAAAATTGGATTTGCCATTCCAGCTCAAAAAACTGTTACTAATATTCTACAATTACTACTTACCTGCGTATATCAAGCTACAGAAAACTCTAGCAAAACTACTAAACGAGCTGCGAATACTTTAGCCAATAATTTGGGAGCTAAATATTTAGAATTAAACATCGATAGTTTGGTAAAAGATTATGTTAGTTTAGTGTCTAATGCGGTTAAACATAAACTAAATTGGCAAGAACATGATATTGCTTTACAAAATATCCAAGCTCGAGTTCGTTCGCCTAGTGTTTGGCTAATAGCAAACCTCAGTAATGCTCTGTTATTAGCTACTAGCAATCGATCTGAAATATCTCAAGGTTATGCCACAATGGATGGTGATACTAGTGGTGGATTGAGTCCTATAGCTGGGATAGATAAAGATTTTTTACGCCATTGGTTACGTTGGTTAGAACAAGAAGGTCCTGTACAATTAACTAATATTCCAGCTTTATCTTTGGTAAATCAACAAATTCCAACTGCTGAATTACGCCCAACTAGTATGCAGCAAAATGATGAAGATGACTTAATGCCATACAACTTATTGAATGTGATAGAAAAATCTGCCATTCGAGATCGACAAACCCCTTATGAAGTATTCTGTTTATTACAAATGAAATTTGCTAAACAATATGATAAACAACAGTTATTAACTTGGACTGAAAAATTTTTTACCCTTTGGAGTCGTAATCAGTGGAAGCGAGAACGATTTGCTCCTAGTTTTCATTTGGATGATACCAATCTTGATCCTAAAACTTGGTGTAGATTCCCTATTTTATCCGGTAATTATACAGAAGAATTAGCAGAAATGAGAAAAAAAGCTTTGGAATAGATTATTAATTAAAATGTTAATTCTATTATTATAACTAATTTAAAATACCTAAACCTTTATCAAAATGGATAAATTATTAATAACTGGTGGCCACCAACTTAATGGTGAAATTCGTATTTCTGGGGCTAAAAATGCTGCATTGCCAATATTAGCAACAACTTTATTAACTGATGCAACATCCAAAATAAGCAATGTTCCTCATTTACAAGATATTATTACAATGATGAACTTGTTGAAAAAAATGGGAGTTAATTTAGAATTAGATGATAATTTTAATATTGTAGCAGATAGTAGCAATATAAATTCATTTAATGCAGATTATTCGATGGTTAAAACCATGCGAGCTTCAATTCTGGTTTTAGGACCTTTAGTAACAAAATTTGGGAAAGCTCATGTATCATTGCCAGGTGGTTGTGCAATTGGCGCTAGACCAGTTAATTTACATATTCAAGGTTTGACTGCAATGGGAGCTAAAATTAAGGTAGAAAATGGTTATATTACTGCTGAAGCTGACCGTTTACATGGTACAACTTTATGTATGGATGTAGTTACAGTTACTGGTACTGAAAACTTAATGATGGCGGCTACTTTAGCTGATGGTTTAACTATAATTGAAAATGCTGCTCGTGAACCAGAAATAATTGATCTAGCTAATTGTTTAATTGGTATGGGAGCTAAAATAACTGGAGCTGGAACTGATACTATTCGCATTGAAGGGGTGGAAAAACTATCCGGTTGTAATCACAGAGTACTACCAGATCGAATTGAAACTGGAACCTATTTAATAGCAGCAGCTATGACTAGTGGTAAGATACGGCTGAATAATACTGATGCCAATATTTTAGATGCAGTATTGTTAAAATTATTAGAATCTGGTGCAACTATTACCAGAGGAGATGATTGGATAGAACTTGATATGCAGGGTCGCCGACCACGAGCAATAGATATTCATACTGCTCCTTATCCAGCTTTTCCTACTGATATGCAAGCCCAATTTACCGCTTTAAATACTATTGCAGAAGGTGTTGGCATGTTGACCGAAACTATTTTTGAAAATCGGTTTATGCATATTTCTGAACTACAAAGAATGGGAGCTAAAATTCGCTTAGAAGGTAATACCGCAATTGTAACTGGTAATCGAAAATTACAAGCAGCCCCAGTTATGGCAACTGATTTACGAGCCTCAGCTGGTTTAGTATTAGCTGGTTTAGTAGCAGAAGGCAATACTCTAATAGAACGTATTTACCATCTTGACCGAGGTTATGAACAAATTGAAGCTAAATTAACTCAATTGGGAGCCAAGATTCAACGAATTTCTGATTAATTAAGGTTATCACAACTAATTGAAGCTATTTATTCAAAAAATTTAGATAATATTGACCAAGTGAAATGGCAGAACAGTAGAAAATAAGAGATAAACTAATCATTTTATAAAAGCGAATTGAGAATTATAATAGATATATTTTAAATCCTTAATCCGCCAATTTAAAATCGTAAATATTTTATAAAATACATCATTTAACTTCCTTTTTTTCCCAACTTTGACATTTTCGATATAAAGTTGATGGACTTACTTCTAATAATCCAGCAGCTTTAGATACACTGCCATCACATAATGCTATAGCATGTTGAATTGCCTCCTTTTCCACTTGCCATAAAGGCTGAATATTTTTACGACGAGAAAATGTTGAGGTTGCTGAACTAACTAATTTAGAATTTCCGATTGGTATTTTATATTTTTTAGATAATTTATTCAATGGTTCTGGTAACATTTCTGGAATTACATGCTTACCATTATTTAATACTACAACATTACGTACTATATTTTGTAATTGTCTTATATTTCCTGGCCAATCATAATTGAGTAAAATTACCTCAGTTTCTGCAGTAAAATTAATAAATAGTTTATTTTCTTCTTTAGCATATTTACCCAAAAATTCTCTAGCAATTAGCAAAATATCATCACCGCGTTCTCGCAAAGGTGGCAATGCAATAGGGATAACATGTAATCTATAATATAAATCTTCCCGAAAGCGTTTTTCTTGAACCTCTAATATAGGATCACGATTAGTAGCACATATAAATCGTACATCAACTTTCCTAGATTTATTACCACCAATTTTTTGAATAGTACTAGTTTGAATAAACCTTAATAATTTACTTTGTAAATCTAAGCTCATATCACCTATTTCATCTAAAAATAAAGTACCTCCATCAGCTTGTACCGCAGCTCCTTCTTGATCATTAATCGCTCCAGTAAAAGCTCCTTTAACATGGCCAAAAATCTGACTTTCCATCAAATCTTTTGGAATTGCTGCACAATTAAGAGCAACAAAAGGTTTATTATTACGTGGACTACGCTTATGAATAGCTTCAGCACAAAGTTCTTTACCAGTTCCACTCTCACCAGTTATAAATACCGTAGCTTTACTAGAAGCAGCATTATCAATCATTTGATAAACTGCTTGCATCGGTGGAGATGCCCCAATAAAATCAAAATATTTAAATCGATCAATTTTTTTATATAGTTCAAGCTTATTTTTTAATTGTTGATTCTTTAAAGCATTATTTAATGTTACAATAATACGTTGGCCGTCAAAAGGTTTTTCAACAAAATCAAATGCCTGATTACGCATGGCTTCAACAGCGATATTAACCGAACCTTGGGCAGTTACAACTACTACTGAACAGGGTAATTGATGTTCATTAATATATTTTAAAATTTCCATGCCATCCATATCGGGTAAACCAAGATCAAGTAAAATGGCATTGGGAACATGTTTTTTTATATGTTTTAAAGCTTCTTGACCAGTTTGTAAATAGGTAACTTTACAAGGTTCATTACGCAAATATTCTTGATATGCTACCACTAATGTTGGACTATCTTCAACAATAAGCACAGTCATTTGGGAATTAATTTTCATATAACTAATTAATAATTTAAGTGATCAATATTCTAACTCAAAAAGAGTTCATAATGGTGATTGGATGAATTATAAATTAACTTAAAATTTTAAAATATTGGTATAATGGTTTAGTGTACTATTAATTTACATCATAATTCGTTTTAAAATATATTTATTTCTTATATCTAAATAATTATAAATTTACTAAGCTAGAATATGCTAATATACTATTTTTCAGAGTTCCCAATCAAATTTGGAGGAAACGCATGACTGATGTCATTGCAACCAACCAGACTATACTAGTCGTGGGTGGGGGAATTAGCGGTATGAGTGCCGCACTAGAAGCTGCAGAATGTGGCAAAGATGTAATACTTATCGAAAAAAATCCATCACTCGGTGGACGAGTGTCTAAGTTGTATAAGTACTTTCCTAAAATGTGTTATCCAACTTGTGGCATGGAAATTAATTTACGCCGAATTAAAGCTAATAAAAAAGTCCGAGTTATCACAATGGCTGAAGTGACAGAAGTAACCGGTGATACTGGTAATTATAGCGTAAATATAAAAATAGCTCCTCGTTACATAAACAATAATTGTACAGCCTGTGGTGAATGTAGCGATGCTACTGAAACAAAATTTGCCAATGAGCATAATTATGGTTTAAATAAACGTAAAGGTGCTTATTTGCCTTTTTTCATGGCTTATCCACAACGTTATGTTATTGATCCAGCTCTTATTGGTACTGATGATGCTAATAAAGTCAAAGAGTCTTGCAAATATGATGCCGTTGATTTAGACATGCAAGAAGAAAATTTAACTTTTAATGTTGGAGCAATAATTTGGGCTACTGGTTGGCAGCCATTTGATGCTAATAAAATTCAACCTTATGCTTATGATCGCAATCCTAACGTAATCACTAGCGTAGAATTTGAGCGGATGATGGATCCAATGGGGCCAACTGGTGGTAAGATTTTACGGCCTTCCGATAATAAAGAAGCTAAAGACATTGCCTTTATCCAATGTGCCGGTTCTAGAGATAGAAATTATTTAAAGCATTGTTCTCGTATTTGCTGTACAGCTACTTTAAAGCAAACCACTTACGTGCGTGAACAGCATGGAGATAACGGTAAGTCAACTATCTATTATATTGATATTAGAGCGATTGATCGTTTTGAAGATTTATATACTAAAGTCAAAGCCGATAGCACAGTGAGTTTTATTAAATCTAAAGTTGCTAATATTACTAAAGACAAAGAAACTGGCAATCCAATATTAAATGGTGTTGATACTGAAGGTTATCATCGTTATAGTAATCCACATGAATTAGTAGTGTTAGCGATTGGTATGCAACCTAGTGTTGATTTCGCTAAATTAGGCATAAATGTGACTATTAATGAGCATGGTTTTATTGAGAATGATGCTGGTAATGGTAGCATGTTTGCGGCTGGTTGTGCATCCGATGCGTTAGATGTAAATCGTGCTGTACAAAGTGCTACTGCTAGTGCATTACGAGCAATTCAAGTGGTTAATAAAGTTGCCACTACAGAAGGAGGCGCTTAAAAATGGCAGCAACTAAAAAGCTAGGAGCCTATATTTGTAAAGGTTGTGGCATTTCCGATAGATTAGATATAAAACAATTAGTTAGCACCGCAACTCGTGATTGCAAGATGAATGTAGTCAAAGAACATGATTTTCTCTGCAACTCTGAAGGTGTAAGCATGATTCAGGCTGACATTGATGCTGGTGAAGTTGACCATATCATGATTGCAGGCTGTTCTAAACGAGCTAAGACCGACGCATTCAATTTTGACAATGTAGCAATGTCACGGGCTAATTTAAGAGAAGGAGTTATTTGGGTACGTCCAGACAATGATGATGCTCAAGAAACTACTCAAGAAATGGCCGATGATTATATTCGCATGGCCTGTGCTGAAGTTAAATTTATGACCGTGCCAGCTTCTAGTGGTGAACAAGGTCGAACTCCACATGTATTAGTGGTTGGTGGTGGATTTACTGGTCTGAAAGCTGCGATAGAAGTAAATAAAGCCGGTTACGAAGCTACTATTGTAGAAAAATCAGAAGCTTTAGGTGGAACTGCTGCTCAATTATATAAAAGCATCCCTGGTAAATCTCCATTCGTAGACCCAAAAGAACCAGAAGTAATTGAGTTAATTAAGCAAGTTGAAAGCAATTCTAAAATTAATGTGCATTTAAATGCTTCAATGGATAACATTAGTGGAGCTCCTGGTCGTTTCAATGCTGACATTAATGCTGATGGCAATATCGTATCTGGAATTTTTGGTTCAATCATTCAAGCTACTGGTTTCACTCCTTATGATGCCAGCCAATTACCAGAATTTGCCTATGGTAAGTCTCCAGATATAGTCGACCAACTAGGCTTGGAAGCATTGGCTAAAGTTGCAAACGGTGGAGCTATAAAACGACCTTCCGATGGTAAAGAAGTAAAAAATGTAGTCTTTGTTCAATGTGTAGGTCAACGTAGCGAAAAAGAAGGTCATTTATCTTACTGTTCTGGGCATTGTTGTTTGACTAGCGTTAAGCAAGCTATGTACTTTAAAGATAATAATCCAGAAGTAGATGCAATGGTATTATACACCGATTTGCGGATGCCAGGAGCTGGTGGAGAAGACTTCTATCGTAGTGGCCAAAACAAAGGAATTATTTTTACTAAAGGTCAAGTGAGCGAAGTAGTTCCAGGGACTAATGTCACAGTAAAATTTCAAGATTTAATCCTGAATGAATCTGTTGAACTAGAAGCTGATTTGGTAGTTTTAGCTACTGGTATGGTGGCTAACTCTGGGGTAAATGTAGAAACATGTGCCTCTGAAGATGATGATGCCGAAGCAGTAATTACTAATAAAGAACAATCTGTTCTCAATTTAGATTATCGTCAAGGCCGAGATATGCCTCAGTTAGTTAATGGCTTCACTGATTCTCATTTCATCTGTTTCCCGTACGAAACTCGTAGAACCGGTATCTATTCTGCTGGCCCAGTTAGACGACCAATGGATATGATTCAAGCTACTGAAGATGCCACTGGTGCCGCTTTGAAAGCTATTCAAGCTATTGAAAATGCTGCTATCGGTCGAGCTGCTCATCCACGTTCTGGAGATTTAAGTTTTCCTAGCTTCCGTAAGGAAGGTTGTACCCAATGTAAACGCTGTACAGTAGAATGTCCATTTGGAGCTATCAATGAAGACGAACAACGCTATCCATTATTTAATGAAGCTCGTTGTCGCCGTTGTGGTACTTGCATGGGAGCTTGTCCAGTACGAGTTATTTCCTTTGAAAACTATTCGGTAGAAACAATTGGTCAAGCTTTAAAATCAGTTGATATGCCAGATGAGTTTGATGAAAAACCACGTATCTTATTATTAGCCTGTGAAAATGATGCTTATCCAGCATTAGATATGGCTGGTATGACTCGTCAAGAATACAGTGCTTTCGTAAGAATCATGCCAGTACGTTGTCTAGGTTCAGTAAATACTATTTGGGTCAGTGATGCGTTAAATAATGGTTATGACGGCATAATTTTGATGGGTTGTCAAAAAGGTGAAAACTATCAATGTCACTTTGTGAAAGGTTCGGAAATGGCTCATTATCGCATGTCCAAAATCGGTGATACCTTACAACAGTTAAACTTAGAAATAGAACGAGTTCAAACTTACGAAATTGCTATTACCGACATTCATAAAGTACCAAAAATAATCAATGACATGGCAGCAACCATTGAAGAAATTGGTATGAATCCATTTAAGTTTTAGATAGTTATGAATTGTCCTCAAAATCTTCCAGTCTTCAAAAAATTCTGGAAGGTTACTAGGACTAACAGATTTGATACAAGATAAAAGCATTGGAAGAAGTGCAAAGAATTAATTATCAAGTTATTGAATTTTCAAATGTTGATATTAATCAAACTTGTAATTTAATGGTAGAAAACTCAGATTACAAAGATTTAGAAGATACCAAACAATATCTTTTAGCTAAAAAAGTCAATGTGACTGTATCAAATGATGAAAACTTTGTATCAAGAAGCATAAGATTAATTTCTTCAACTGATTTTTGTAATGAGTTTTTATAAATGCTTTGAACAAAATTAAAAGATTAACAGGATTTTAAATTGCTATATTTTTAATTATCCTTTAATCGGTTAAATATTGTTCAAAAAACAAAGGTTTAATTTATGAAATATCGCAATAATTTTTTACGAGAAGTTGAAGCGAATGTAGAAGAAGGCGAATGGGTAAAACGCTGTATGCAATGCGGTGTTTGCTCTGGCTCTTGTCCACTTGGCCCACATTGGGATCATCCGCCTCAAGAACTTTTTATGATGATTCGAGCTGGTAAACGGGAAGAAGTTTTAAGTTCTGAATCTATGTGGATGTGTACTTCTTGTTATAACTGTATTGCTCGTTGTCCACGTGAGCTTCCTATAACTCATATAATGCATGGTTTAGCTCATTATGCTGTTCGTTTGGGTATGGTTCCAAAGAATCAGCAGACTCAAAAATTTGCCCAAAAATTCTGGAATAATTTAAGTAAGAAAGGTCGAGTCAATGAGCTTAAATTAGGCTTGAGTTTATACTTTATGAATGGTTTTATGGAAGGGATTAAAACCTCTTTAAAAATGCAAAAAATTGGTTTAGGAATGTGGAAAACTAAACGCATGGACCCGATGGAAATTTTGGGTGGACATGGTTGTAAGGATACTAAAGGGTTGCAGGCTATGTTGAAAAAAGCCAGTGAAATTGAAGCAGCTAAAAAGGTTAAAGTTTAAGGAGAAATTTTATGGCTAAAGAATATTCTTATTATCCAGGTTGTTCCTCACAAAAAGGTGCTTCCTCTTCCAATCAGTTGCGTTCCACTCAAGCTATTTGCAAAGAGTTGGGTATTCAATTGAATGAAATCCCAGATTGGAACTGCTGTTCTGCTTCTATTGGTTATGCTGGTGGTGGCGAATTACCTCGTTTAGCTTTATCAGCTCGTAACATAGCTTTGTCAGAAAAACATCATCCAAATCAAGATGTTGTTGCCACATGTGCGGCTTGTTGGTTGGCTACACGAGAAACTAATGACCGTTTAACAGAGAATAAAGCACTGTTTGCAGAAACTAATGAGGCTTTAAAAGAAGCTGGTTTGGTGTTCAATGGCCAGAAAAAAGTTCGTCATATGGTGGAAGTTTTGATTGAAGACATTGGTTTTGAGGAAATGAAGAACCATGTCAAAAAACCATTGGAAGGTATTAAGATAGCTGGTTACGTTGGTTGTCAAACTAATCGTCCGTTTGGTATTGATGGCGAATCTTTTGAAAATCCAGTGTATTTGGACAAAATGATTGAAGCTATGGGTGCTGAGTCGATTCCTGACTATGAGAAGAAAGTATCCTGTTGTGGTGGAGCTTTAATGTTCTCAGAACCAGAGAAGAGTCAAGCTTTGGTTAAGGAAATTTTGGAATCAGCCCATGATAATGGTGCGGATATGATTGTAACTCCTTGTCCAGTTTGCCAGATGAATACTGAGGTCTATCAAGAACAAATTAATGCTAAATACGGTACTAAGTTTAACATACCCTCAGTTTATTACAGTACTTTAATGAGCGTTGCATATGGTCAAACTGCTGAAGAAGCTGCGTTAAAAGGGCAAATGATTCGAGCTACTAAGTTGGAAGAAATTGCTGATAAGTAAGTTTTATCATTTTGGCTGGGTTTTGACCCAGCTATATTTTTCTTTTACGGTTTAGGATAATCATCAACATGGAAAACTGACATTTAGCCATATCAATAATCTAAAACCATTACAAATATTTGAAAATACTGTATTTTATTAAGAATTAAAGTTCTATTACTTCATAATCATGAGTAATTTCAGCAGATTTGCCCAGCATAGCGGATACTGAACAATATTTTTCGGCTGATAAATCTACAGCTCGTTTTACGCTACTTTCTTTCAAAGCATTTCCTGTGATGATAAAATGAACATGAATTTTTGTAAAAATTTTTGGGTGTTCATCTCCACGTTCTCCTTCAACTTCTATGACACAATCAGTAACATCTTGCCGTTGTTTCCTAAGAATACTCAATACATCCATCGCAGTACAGCCACCTAACCCCATCAACAACATTTCCATCGGTCGTACTCCTAAATTACGACCACCAATAGTTTCAGCTCCATCTATAACTATTCCATGACCACTAGCTGACTCTCCGACAAGACATACATTTTCTACTAACTTAATCCTAGTTTTCATTTTTTACCCTTCAATATTATACTTAACTGAACAACCATACGGTTCTACTTCTGGTTTGCTAATAGGTTTACCAGCTAATGATTCATCCAAAGCCATTTCTACATAATTAATCGGCTCAGATTTATCTCCCTCTGGATTATCGTCAAAAGCTCCCTGATAAATTAAAATACCAATGGGATTAATAATATACACTTGGGGAGTGGTTCTAGCCTGATAAAGTTTGCCTACTTTACCAGTAAAATCGCCTAATAATCGATAAGATAATGAATTTACATCTCGCCATCTTTTATTATCTTCTTGATTCATATAATAAGAACTATTAATAGCCAACCAAATAACTTCTTTACCAGAATATTTCTTTAATAATTTCTGCATAGAATTATTCTGATAATGTTGTTGAACTCTGCGGCAATCTGGATTAAACCATTCTAATACTACATGTTTACCTTTAAAATCACGCAAACTGATGGATTCGCCTCCAGAATCTATTAAAGTAAAATTGGGAGCAAGTTTACCTAATAGGTTGGGGATTATTGGAGAATTATTAAATGCAGTGTTATCGATTTCGGCATTTACTACTGATATAGTTAATAAAAATAAATATAATATACGCATTGTTTTTAACAACTCATGTAAATTAGAAGAAAATAGATACTTGATAAGTATATAATTTTTAAGAAAAAAGCCAATTAAAATTTGAACGTGTATAGCAATTCAATGCTTAATTTTTAATTAATAGATGTTACTATAATCTATTTAATCGGAAAATTCTATATATGAAGATAATTTTGGTAGTTGGTGGAGCTGGTTATATTGGTTCTCATGCGGTAAAAATGTTACTTGCCAATGGTTATCAAGTCGTTACTTTGGATAATCTTTCTGGCGGTTATCGAGATGCAGTAGTAGGAGGAGATTTTATTCTGGGAGATATATCTGACCCTAGTTGTTTAAAAAATTTATTTAATAACTATAATTTCGCTGGAGTAATGCACTTTGCTTCTTTTATTCAAGTAGGGGAATCAATAGAAAATCCAGGAAAATATTATCAAAATAATGTTGCTGGCACATTAAATTTATTAGATATAATGGTGGCTCATCAAGTTAAAAACTTTATTTTTTCTTCAACAGCAGCCATTTTTGGCGAACCACAATATATTCCAATCGACGAACAACATGCGAAACAACCAATCAACCCTTATGGTTTGAGCAAATTGATGATTGAACAAATTTTAGCTGATTATGAACATGCCTATGGCTTAAAATCAATTTGTTTGCGTTATTTTAACGCTGCCGGAGCTGATCCAGAAGGTCAACTTGGGGAACGACATAGCCCAGAAACCCATTTAATTCCATTAGTTTTACAAGTAGCTTCTGGAAAACGTGAATTCATTAGCGTGTTTGGCCAAGATTATGATACTCCTGATGGAACTTGTATTCGTGATTACATTCATATCAATGATTTATGCCAAGCACATTTACTAGCCTTGGAAAAATTGTTGGCAGGAGCAAATAGTAATGCTTATAATTTAGGTAATGGAGAAGGTTTTTCTGTCAATCATGTTATCGAGATTGCAAAACAAGTTACTGGGAAAATAATTCCAGTTAAATTAGCAAAACGTCGGGTTGGCGATCCAGCAAGGCTAGTTGCTAATTCTAAACAAGCTCAAATTGAATTAAATTGGCGACCTAAGTATACTGATTTAGTTAAAATAATAACCCACGCTTGGCAATGGGAAATTCGTTATTAACTATATCATCCACCTAATTTTAAGTTTGGTGGATGTGATTTATAAATAATTCAATCTGATATTGCAGTTGTTTGC